>JAFSWW010000072.1 GCA_017444345.1 Synergistaceae bacterium
CTTCTGAGAAAATTTTATAAATTATAACTTGTGATTTAACTTTTTACACGAAATTATTTAATCACTCACGCAAAATAAAATTCATTCCTGTTATAGCCCGTCGTCAAAATATGCGCTTTATTCTCGCAAACTGTAATTATATTCGAGACTATATATTGCCTGAATGAGTCTATTCTTGAATCTGAATCAGTTATATCAAATATTATTCCTTTGTCCCGAATAATTAAGCCTGCTCCCGATGAGTCAAGAATAATATTACATTCTACATTTAAAATTTTATTCTGATTCTTTTCGCGGATTAGTAATAATATATCTTCAATGCAGGCACTCATAACTGTAATAATATTTTGCGGGACTTCAAATTTTTGCAATAAATTATATGCACTCTTAGACATTAAAGCCGCGTTTTTCTCGTCAAGTTCAAAATCATATATAAATATTTTCTCGTCATTATCAACAGGCAGCAAAAACGGGAATCTCTCACGCCCATAAATAAAATATATTATCAACGCGCATATAATCATAGAAATAACTTGAGCAAGCGCAAGACTCACGTATAAATTTATTGCTTCCAAGAATATTAACGAGAACGGGCAAATAAAATCTTTTATAGTGGCAATAGTTACAGCAAGAAAATTTTTATCTATAAACGTGTAATAGCAAAAAAATACTATCATGACAGCCTGAAAAATTATAGTCGTGCTTATTATGCGGACGGCTCTGATACTCTCATGAAAGACTGCACCGTTATATATTCCGAAAATGTTAGCTAGATACGGGGCAAATGTATATATTACAAGTGAAATTATCCCGCTCAAAATTACCATGTCAAAGCACACAGAACGCATTAAATAACGCATAGATTTTGTATTATTCTCGCCGCGTAGACTCACAAGAACGGGCCTCATTGCTGTAGACAGTCCGAGAAATAAATTTGACAAGCTGATAAGTTTTTCTATTATAACTACTACTGGCACTGTATTCGCGTCTAAATTCTCAACCGCAAATTTATTCAGAGCAAGATTCATTAATGAACTCGTAAAGGACGCATAAGCCATCGTTATTCCTGACTGGAAAATTTTTAGGCAGTCACTCAATTTCAAGCAAATATAAAATTTCAGCTCGCTTTTATCTATAACAAAATGCAGGCATATCAACACGATATATACTAGTTTAAATATTAAGCTCGCCCAAGCAATGCCGCTGACTCCGTAAAATTTTGCTAATATGATCGAAAAAATTATATTGCCTATAATCTGCAGAGTATTTACAAAGGCCGATAATTTTTCGCCCCCGTCCGCTGTTACTGTATAGTCTAATAAATATGATAAAGGCGTGAGAGCACAATAAAATATTATTATATTATAATAATCGCGCACATATTCATTCATTAGGGGCGAGATCTCAAGAAATTTTATAAATTCATCACGTATCAAGGAAAATATAACTAAGAGCACAAATCCCGACGTAACAGCCATTATAACGCCCTGACTAAAATATTGATTCGCCCTGTCTTTCTCCGAACGTCCGACATGACCCGAATATTCAAGCATTGTGCCTGAATTTATTATCGAGGTTATGAATAACGTGATTAACAATATCGGAGAAACAAGTCCAACAGCTGTAAGAGCCTCTTTGCTGATAAAATTTCCGGCTATTATCGTGTCAGTCAACGAAACAAAATAATCTACGCTTTCTATTACAAGTGAAGCTGCTAAAATTTCTCTATAACGCTTAATTACAAATAACGGCCTAGTCTGATTCATTCCTGCTTAAATCCAAATCTGAAATATTCCGGGCATCATACGGAGTCTGCTGATACACAAAATAATTCAGCCAGTTTGAATATAATAAATTCGCGCTCGATCTCCACGTACAAATCGGAGTCTTTGTCTCGTCATCGTTCGGGAAGTAATTACAAGGCACGTGAATCGCCAGTCCGAGTCTTTTATCGCGTAAATATTCAAGTGCCAGAGTCTCAGGGTCATATTCTGAATGGCCGGTTATGAATAATTGCCGCCCTTCATTCGTGGAAATCGCATAAACTCCGGCCTCGTCGCTCTCTGCTAAAATTTTCAGCGCAGGAATCTTCACTATATCCCCGCGCATTATAGTCGTGTGTCTTGAATGAGGTACCATGAAAACATCATCCGAACCGCGAAATAAAATCGAGCCTTTATGCGTGACTCTGTGCTTAAAGACTCCGAACATCTTACGCGGCAAATGAATCTTAGGCACTCCATAATGATAATATAGCCCGGCTTGAGCTCCCCAGCAAATATGAAATGTGCTGTGAACGTGGGACTTACTCCACTCCATAATATCGCAGAGTTCAGGCCAATAATCAACGCTTTCAAATGGTATTTTTTCGAGCGGTGCGCCTGTGATAATCATCCCGTCGTAAAAATTAGCTTTCACGCTGTCAAAAGTTTTATAGAATGCTATCATGTGTTCAATCGGGGTATTTTTCGGAGTCCGGCCGCTCATTGTCATTAAATCAATTTCGACCTGCAACGGAGTATTACCCAGTAATCTAGCTAACTGAGTTTCAGTTGTTATCTTTGTCGGCATCAAATTTAATATTAATATTCTGAGCGGTCTAATATCTTGACTCTGGGCTCGCCTTTGAGTCATCACGAAAATATTTTCTCGCACTAAAACATTCACTGCGGGCAAATCGCCGGGTATATTTATAGGCATGATGTATTACTCTTCGGGCTTGGCCGTGAACATGCTTACAAAAACTTTGTGAGTCTCGCGCGGGAGAATTCTATAGCCCTTCTTTTCCTTAGTCATCCAGAGTGAATAATCTTTATAGAATCCTTCAGCAAGTGCTAATAAAGATTTCTTGCGATTTTCTTTTATTTGCTGCTCATATGGAGTCTTTAAGCGTCTATCTTCGTCCGAGTCCCATCTGAATGTGCCGAGCGCGTAACTTGCTGCCTTATCTTCGCCGCCTATAGGGAACGCAGGAATTAATAACGAGTGATCCTGCCAGTCATAACTCCCTAAGCCCTGACCCGGTACAAAAATAGCTCTGGGAATTCCGTACATTCTGACTCTGGGAACGTTGAACATTTCTATATCAAGAGAGTCAAAATCTTCAAGAATTGAGTACATTTTTGCGTAATCACTGGGCATTGAGTCGGGCTGGCATAATAAAGACGTATCAGCACGGGCATTTTTCGCGGGGACTGTCAAATAATCGCGTTTCTTGACGAGCATATTCTTTAATTCGCCGCGTCTCATTTGTGCCGACATTCCTGCGCAATTATCAGAAATTTTTTTGACTCGGCGGGCTATCTTTATCGCGTCAATCTGTGAATATAAAATCTTTTTAGCGATTACCTTTGTCCTGTCATGAATTGCTAAAAATTTTTCTGCTTTAGGTGCCAGGAGTGGGTTGGCCTCGTTTTTCTGAGCAGACGAGACTAATAATAATATACTTTTTTCAGCGTCAAAATATGCCTTGCGTTCCTGAGCGAATTTCTGACGTACTGACTCGCTGCCTTCTCGATATTCGGGGACCCGCATTGCAACTTTCATTGCTGAAATCAAATAACTATTCATGTTAGCTATTAATTGCCGAACGTCTAAATTATTCGGGTAAGAGTCATCAATTTCGCGCAAAAATGAATTTCTTTCCTGTTGAGTTCTCAATAATTCACCGTTTAAATAATTTATGCGCTCATCCAATGACATGCCGATAACAGGAGTCGGGCTTTCTGTACCGTTAATAGCTGCCCAGCACTCTGCAATATAATCAGAAAGAGTCATAGCCGGCAAAATTCCACCTGCACACTTAGAAGCTAGATATTTATCTGCGTCAAAATCCTTGCTTAAATTAATTAATCCGGGAATGCTGCCTAAATCAATAAATATTCTCTCTTCGTCGTCAAATTGCAAGATTTCCGGGTTATTTTTCGTCTGAGCGTCAACAATTGCAAATAATACTTCCCAGTAAGAACTCGACATGTTTTGCCAAATTTTCGCGGCCTGTACTTTGTCTTCAGTCTTGCCGGTCGCTAATAACTTGCGATACTTGTAATTATAATCGTCTAACTTTTCAACAGCTTGAGAGACTTCGGGAACATCTTTCCAACGAGAAAACGCCATTTTTATAATTCCTCCTTTAATAACTCATCGCGCATAATTGCTAAACCTTTTGAGGCGACTTCTTTAATTACGTGAAAATTAAGCCAGCCGGGTACGCTTACTTCTTTAGGGTCGATTAGATATGCTTTAGCCTTACTTCGCAGATCATGAATCAATCCCGCCGCAGGATATACAACAAGAGACGAGCCTACTACAGCAAAAATATCAGCTTGACGAACTAAACGGGCCGCTTCAGTAATTAACGGGACTGATTCACCGAACCAGACTATATTAGGCCGCAGTAATTCACCGTCTGAATCTTTCTCGCCGTATTTCATTTTGCGGTAACCTATATCAATAATTTTATTTTCGTTATTTACCGGGCGGGCTTGAGTCAATTGTCCGTGCAAATATAAAACGTGAGTACTTCCTGCGCGCTCGTGAAAATTATCTACATTCTGGGTGATTATATGAACGTCAAAATATTTTTCTAGTTCAGCTAAAATTTTATGGCCTTCATTTGGCTGTGATTTCTCTAAGTTTTCGCGCAAATTGTTGTAGAAATCTATAATTAATTTCGGGTTCCTGTACCAGCCCTGAATGCTTGCGACATCTTCAACGTTATATTCTTCCCATAAGCCGCCGGAGTCCCTGAAAGTTTTAAAGCCGCTCTCTGCACTCATTCCCGCGCCGGTCAAGACTACAAGTTTTTTGCGTTCTTTCATGAAAAAATTTGCCCCCTTCTTATAACACATCTAATTATGATTTACACTAAATAATAGCACATTGCTAAAATAATAAATTTTTTTTGCTGAATTTTTATACGTTGTGCGGGGAATAAACGAACTAGGGCGGGCGGGTGGGAGGGATTCACTATGCGGCGGGGGACTCGTTGTAGTACGTTGTGCAGAGGGGAGAATAAAAGCGGGCACAATGGACTCATGATTATATTTTTATTGATCACATAATAGCACATTGCTTAAATAATAATTTTTGCTAAATTTTCCTATATTCTGCACGTTTGAAAGATAAAAGCAAGCGCTGGGACTCATGATTATATTTTTATGAAATCACGTTAAAATCATGACGGGAGAATCGGGACTTGTTATAATAATTTTTCAGAAATCAAGCCTAAATCACACCGCAAAATCGACTAGTAGAAGCGCAGGACTTGTTATAAATCATGCCGTAAAAATTAACTTGCTTGTATAATAATTTATATTTTTGCGAAATCTACACGATAATCACACCGTAAAATCTCATCTCACCGGTATAATAATATAAAAGATTCATGATTTACAGGAGGATAAGAAAATTGCACTTCAGAGAAAAATTTATATTTCTGAAACGTTTTGCAAAATCGCCCGGGAGAATCGGCAGTGTTACTCCGAGTTCTAAATTTTTGACGCGGGCAATGTTAGATCGAGTCAACTGGGAAGAAGCAAATTATATCGCTGAACTTGGAGCAGGTACAGGAGTATTTACACGTGAAATAGTCAAACGGGCAAAAGATGACGCAAAAATTTTAGTATATGAGATTGACCCCGATCTGCAGAAATTAATCAAAGAAGAACATCACACACATAAAGGCTTAACACTTTACAGCGACGCTCAGAAATTAATGACTCATTTGCAGGAAAACGGAATAAATAAACTTGATTATGTAATATCGAGTCTGCCCTTTACCGTATTGCCCAGAAAAATGACAGTAAGAATCTTAGACGCTGTTGTGAAATATCTTAAGCCCGACGGACATTTTATAGCTTATCAGTACTCATCAATAATGCGGCATGTTTTGCAGAAAAAATTTGCGAAAATAAAGACTCGTTTTGTAATGTTCAATATTCCGCCTGCGTTTGTGTATGACTGCCAAATTTAAGAAATTGCCTGCTCTCTCGTGAAAAGTTATTATATTTTGCGGGAGAGTTTTATTTGCTATTTACTATTTACTATTATATTATTTGCGCAAAAAAAATGGCGGAAACGCAGAGATTCGAACTCTGGGAGCATTTCTGCTCTTACGCTCTCCAAGCGCACGCCTTCGACCGCTCGGCCACGTTTCCACACAATGAAAGAATTATAGCACAAAAAATTTTTTCGTGAATCAGCATATAAAAATTTGCTCCCATGACTCATAACTCATAATCAGGGGAGCGCATTAAATTATAATTTCTCGATAATTGCTGCTTTCATTTGCGAACCTGTAATTAATTTCGTGCCTTCAGACTTCACAAAAATATCCGGAGTCCTCAATCCTTCACGCAAAACTGAGTCTACTGCATTCTCAATCTTGTCGGCCTCGTTATTCATGTTAAAGCTGTAACGCAGCATCATAGCACCTGCTAAAATTGTCCCGATCGGGTTTGCTTTGTCTTGGCCTGCTATATCCGGAGCTGATCCGTGAATAGGTTCATAGAGTCCCCTGTTGTCTTCTCCTAAGCTGGCACTTGGAATCATTCCTATAGAGCCGACGATTTGACTCGCCTCATCTGATAATATATCGCCGAAAGTGTTTTCTGTTACAATTACGTCAAATTCAGAGGGAACGCGAATTAACTGCATTGAAGCATTATCTACGTATAAATGATTTAATTTGACTTCAGGATAATTTTTTGCGACATCCTCGACAATCTCGCGCCAGAATCGTGAAGTGTTTAATATATTTGCTTTGTCTACTGAAGTTACGATTTTGCGCCGTCCCATTGCCATTTTGAAAGCTACGTGGGCTATGCGTCTAATTTCGTGTTCGGAGTACTGCATTAAATCACTCGCAGCGCGTTCACCTTCAGGAGTCGTGAAATATTTATGTTCGCCGAAATAAATTCCGCCGGTGAGTTCTCGCACAATAATAAAATCTATACCCTTTTCTGCTATATCTTTACGTAATGGGCAGGCACTAGCTAACGGAGCAAAAATTTTCGCAGGTCTGATATTAGCAAAGACTTTCAGGCCGGCACGGATTCCCAGTAAACCTTTTTCGGGGCGTTTTTCGGGAGGTTGATTGTCCCATTTCGGGCCTCCTACTGCACCTAATAGTGTAGCGTCTGAGTCCTGACAAATTTTGAGACTCTCAGCTGGTAAAGGTTCGCCGTATTTATCGATTGCGTTGCCTCCCATTGCTACGGATTTGAAATCAAATTTTCCGACTCGTTCCAACACTTCAAGAGTCGCGCCTATTACTTCGGGGCCTATACCGTCGCCGGGGATAACTGCTATTTTTTTCATGTTTTAAGCTCCCTTCTTGATATTATGCTTGAGTGATGCCATTAGTCCGCCCTCTTTTATCATGTTCTTAATGAATTCAGGGAATGGCTCAGCGTGATATACTTTATTCTGCGTTAAATCTTTAATTTCGCCGGTGTCAAAATTTATGCTAATTTCGTCATTATCTGCAATATTTTCGGCAGCCTCAGGACATTCAAGAATTGCCAGACCGATATTTATAGCATTACGATAAAAGATTCTTGCGAAACTCTTTGCTATTACACAGGAAATTCCCGACGCTTTTATCGCAACAGGGGCATGTTCACGGGACGAACCGCAGCCGAAATTTAACCCGGCAACTATAATGTCGCCTGTTTTGACTTTGGCATGAAAATTTTTGTCAATATCTTCCATACAGTGCGATGCTAATTCTTTCTCGTCCTGACTTGCCAAATAACGAGCGGGAATTATTACATCTGTATCAACATGATCGCCGTATTTATGAGCGCGCATTTATATAACCTCCTTTGGATGAGTAATATAACCCGTTATACCTGACGCAGCAGCAACAGCCGGAGAAGCTAAATATACTTCACTGTCAACATGTCCCATGCGTCCGACAAAATTTCTATTCGTAGTCGATACACAGCGTTCACCGGCAGCAAGGACTCCCATATGACCGCCTAAACACGGCCCGCAGGTCGGAGTCGATACTACACAGCCAGCGTCAAGAAATATATCAATATAGCCGCGTTTCATGCATTCACGATAAACACTCTGAGTCGCGGGAATGATTATACCCCTGACACCTTCGGCCAAGTGATGACCCTTCAAAATTTCTGCGGCGGCCTTCATGTCGTCAATTCGTCCGTTTGTGCAGGAACCTATTACGATTTGATCAATTTTTATATTTTTGCCTTCAGTCGCGGGCTTGGCATTTTCCGGCAAATGAGGCCATGAGACTGTGCAGTCTATATCATTCAAATCAAGCTCTACAACACTTTCATATTCTGCGTCTGAGTCAGCCTCGTATGAAGTCCACTCACGTTTAACGCGTTCACGCAAAAATTCACGCGTAATATCATCAACTGGGAATATACCATTTTTTGCGCCTGCCTCGATTGCCATATTCGCAATAGTCAATCTATCTGACATAGTTAATTCTTTGAGGCCGTCTCCTGAAAACTCAAGAGATTTATATAATGCTCCGTCAACGCCGATTTTGCCGATTAAGTATAATATTAAATCCTTGCCTGAGACAAAATTTTTTTTCTTGCCTGTAACATTTACACGAATTGCCGCAGGAACTTTGAACCATGTGTAACCTGCTGCCATTGCCGCGCCCATATCTGTAGAGCCTACACCGGTCGAGAAAGCAGTTACAGCCCCGTATGTGCAAGTGTGAGAGTCTGCTCCGATAATTGCTTCACCGGGTGCGACTAGTCCTTTTTCAGGTAATAAAGCGTGTTCTATACCCATTTCTCCGACATCAAAGAAATTTTTCAGCCCGAATCTTTTCGCAAATACCCGGCATTGTTTGCACTGAGTCGCCGATTTAATATCTTTATTGGGCGTGAAGTGATCCATTACCATAACGACTTTTTTTGAGTCAAAGACTTCATTAAAACCTGCTGACTCGAATTCATTAATTGCTACCGGGCTTGTTATGTCATTGCCCATAACGAGATCTAATTTTGCCTGAATCAACTGCCCCGCGTGAACCTCATCAAGTCCCGCATGACGAGCTAGAATCTTTTGAGTCATTGTCATTCCCATGAAAAATTACCCCCCTCGATAAAATTATGAATTTTCGCCGGCCTCAAACATTTTATTGACACCGTTTATATAAGCCTGTAACGACGCTTCTACAATGTCAGTCGAGATTCCTGAGCCCGTATACATTTCGCCGGTTGCTGAGCTTGAAATTTTTACGACTGCTTCACCGATTGAGTCCTCGCCTTCTGTTACTGCTCGAATGCTGAAATCTTCAAGTCTTGCTTCAATGCCTAACATTTTATTAACGGCCTTAAATGCTGCGTCGAGTGGCCCGGCCCCGAATTCGACTCCCTCCATGAAATTATCCCCGCGCTTGAGTTTAATATATGAAAGTTTAGGAATGTCGCTCCCTGAAGTTATAGAATGACTCACTAAATGACATACCGGTGCCGAGCTGCTTTCTGTCTTGACGACTCTTGAACGGTGAAGAGTCAAAGCCTCCAAATCCGAACTTGTTATAATTTTCTTAGCGTCTGCTAATTTCTTGAATCTCGTAAAAATGTCTTCTAGTTCTTCATCGGGAATCTCATAGCCCATAGACTCGAGTCTCTCTCTTAAAGCGTGCTTGCCTGAATGCTTGCCGAGTACTAATGCCCTGTGAGGTATTCCTATTTCGTCAGGATTCATGATTTCATAAGTCTGTGCATTCGTAATCATTCCGTGCTGATGGATTCCGGCCTCATGCGCAAAGGCATTTGCTCCCACTATTGGCTTTGTCGGTGAGATGGGAACTCCTGTAATATTGCTAAGTAAACGACTCGATTTATAAATTTCCCGCGTATTAATATTCGTATCAGCGTCGTAAAAATCCCGTCTAGTGTGAAGAGCCATAGCAATTTCTTCAAGACTGGCATTTCCTGCGCGCTCGCCTATTCCGTTTACTGTGCATTCGACTTGAGTAGCTCCGGCCTTAATGCATGATAAAGAATTTGCGACTCCCATTCCTAAATCATTATGACAATGAACGGAAATATCAACGTTTTCGATTCCTGTTACGTGTTCGCGCAAATAATTAATTAAATCGGCCATTTCCTGAGGAGTCGAATATCCTACAGTATCAGGGACATTAATTGTCGTTGCACCTGCTGCGATTGCGTTAGAGAATGCCTGCGAGAGAAATTCCCTGTCAGAACGTGAAGCATCTTCGGCCGAGAATTCTATATCATCACATTTAGATTTTGCGTAACTTACCATTTCTGAAATAGTCTGCAAAACCTGCTCGCGTGTCAATCTTAATTTATACTGCATGTGAACATCACTCGTAGCAATAAATACATGTATACGGGGCTTTGCTGCGTCCTTCACTGCGTCCCATGCCGCATTAATATCATTCTTGTTGCAGCGTGCCAGACTCGCAATTACACAATTTGAAGCTGCCTGAGCTATAGCCTGAATGCTCTTGAAATCCATCGGTGAAGCAATTGCAAAACCTGCCTCAATAATATCGACTCCGAGTTTATCAAGCTGACGAGCCATTACAATTTTTTCGCTCAAGTTCATACTGCAGCCCGGTGATTGCTCGCCGTCTCTCAAAGTTGTATCAAAAATTTTAATTCGACGCATTAAATAAATTCCTCCTTATGATAACTATAACTATAACAAAAACGGGGCTGAAAAATTTTGCTTTCTCAGATCCCCGTGTTATATGCAAATTCTTAACGCGCGCTTAAATTACACACACGACGGAGACTCCGCAGTATGTCCTAGTAGTGCGAGTGCATTTGTAAAAATATTTCTCATTCTGCAAAATCTCCCTTCGAGTTAATAATTTATATTTATATTCAAGAATTAAAAGCGTGAATAATTCTACACTCAAAATTTTATACTGTCAAAAAATTTTTATGCATTATTTAAATGTAACTATAGTAACGCCGAATCCGCCTTCACCTTCACCGCCGAGCCTGAAATCTTTAACATAACTCAAACGGGAACACAACGAATGAACTTCACGCCGTAAAATTCCCTCGCCCCGTCCGTGTATAATCGTAACAACTGAATGATTTGCCCTGTATGCTCTATCTAAATAATTCTCGACAAGGGGCATAGCTTCACCGACTAACATGCCGCGTACCATTATAGAAGGCGGAACACTGGGAGTCTCTAATAAATGACTCGTATCAATTGGAGGCGTGGCAATTTTTGCTTTCTTGTCAGTTGCTATTAATTGCGATACTGGGACATCGATATTTAACGGCCCTGAAGTCATATAAGCCCGGCCATTTTTTATCTCGTTAATAATTCCTACAAAGCCGGAACCTGCTACCATTGCAGTAACTCCGGGTGCTGGATTAAAGGGTTTCGGGCTGTTCTCGATCTCGCGCTCTGTTCGTTTCTGGTGTCTCTTGTCTACTAAATCGCGCAAAGTTTTTAATTCCCGTCTCTTAACGTTATAACCTTTCCGGGCTAAATCTCTTGCTGACTGTTCCATGCTGCGTATAATATCCTTTGAAGTCTCTTCGGCTCGTGCTATAAATTTTTCTGCTTTCAAGTCGGCTGCTTTCATAATTTTGTCGCGCTGATAGTCAATTTCTTTGACTCGGCTTTGATATTGTTCTCGTAAATTTTCGGCCTCGTGTAATTTGTCCTGAAATTCTTTTTCCGCGTTGTCAAGTGCTGCCCTTCTCTCGTTAAGTTCGCTCATGATGTCCTCAGCCGTTAATTCACGTGAATCAAGTGAACCCTGTGCGAGCTTTAAAACTTTTTCCGGCATTCCATAACGTTTTGCGATTAATAAAGCACTGCTCCGGCCGGGAACTCCCATTAATAATTTATAAGTCGGCTCGAGTCTCTCTATATTAAATTCCATGCTGGCAGTCTCGACCCCTTGAGTCGTTAAAGCATATTGCTTAATGGGATTATGATGTGTCGTAGCTAGAGTAATACACCCTTTTTCGCGCAAAGTCTCAAGAATCGCAACACCTAAGGCCGCGCCCTCATGAGGGTCTGTGCCTGCTCCTAACTCGTCAAGCAAAATTAATGATTTATCAGTTGATTGTTTCAAGATATATATAATTTTTTTCAAGTGCGAGCTAAAAGTTGAAAGATTTTGCTCAATGCTCTGTTCGTCGCCTATGTCAGCAAAAATTGAGTCAAACGTGCCTATTATAGTCCCGTCCCTAGCAGGTACAGGAAGACCAAGCCAAGCAAGAATTATTAAGACTCCTACAGTTTTAAGAGTTACAGTTTTGCCGCCCGTGTTAGAGCCAGTTATTACAAGTGAATTAAAATTTTTGTCCCCTCCGCAGTAAATATCAATCGGGACTGCTTTATCTTTCAGCATGGGATGGCGGGCACCGACTAACTTAAAAATTTTGTCCCGAGTCAGTTCAGGCCGAACCCATTTTTTAACGCGAATCAAATAATCACATGCGCACAATAAATCAAACGTGCCTATAATTCTTTCAGCGTTAATAATTGCATTCTCACGGGATAAAATATTACGAGTCAAGCCTAATAAAATAATTCTCTCTTCGTCGTGTTCATCGCGGGATTTGATTATTAACGAGTTATTTATGCTTGATAGTGCGCGGGGCTCCATATATACAGAATTCCCTGATGCTGAACGTTCAACAGCAAGACCCGGAAAGCGATTTATATATTCCTGCCTGACTAGAAATAAAAATCTTCCTTCACGCCATGAGACTGCCCGTTCCTGCAACATGTTTAATATATTAGAGTCCTCGAATAATTTTTGTGAGATTCTCCGTGCATTTCGCTTTAAATTCTCGATTTCTGAGCGTAGTTCACTCAATTTGTGAGAGGCATTATCTGACAATCTCCCGGAGTCTTCTATTACGTTCAATGCGTCAATTTCAGGGGCAAAATCTCTTATACCATGCCGCAAATTTTCGACTGATTTATATTTTGATGAGATCGGCGCGAGTCCTTCACGCAAATTTCTAGCTGCCTGCAATAATAATCTGACCCGTAATAATTCCTCGCCTGATAAAATGCCGCTTTTTTTCGCACCTGCAAACATGGGTGAGACTGCTTCAAGACTCGCATTAAATTTGAATTCGCCGTTATTGTCTATTAAATCAAGCCATTCACGCAATAAATCATCACGCTTTATTAACGAGTCAAAATCTTCACAGGGAGCCAGATTCGATAATACAAGCTCCCCGAGTTCACCGCGCAAGTTCTCTCTAAATGGGAGCAAGTTTTTATCGAGTTCTAATATTTCTATTACGCTGTTATCAAGCAGCATTTATTGTTTATCTCCGCTCAAGTGCGAAAAGTCAATAATACCCTTAGACTCTAATAAATTTCTGACATGAGGCCAAGCGTATGAAGCTCCCTTCATTGTGTAGCTTTCACTCATCCAAGCAGTGGGAATTACGGGCGAAAAAGTTATTAATACCCCGTAAATAAATAATATAACAAAGCAGGTTTTTACAGCTCCTATTAAGAGGCCGCAAAAATGATCCATCACTGACAATTTAGTAACTCGGACTAAATACGACAAAATCATGCTTATAACAGCAAATATAATTTCTACCACGAAAAATATAATCACTGCGCAAATAAATGCTGCAATAGTACGATCCAAATTTGAATGCGAGAAATAACGGAAAAATAATTCTACTGCAGGATCTAGGAATTTCCACGCACAAAAAGCACTTACCATTAAGCCCACGAGTCCTATAATTTCACCTGAAAATCCGTTCATGAATCCCCTATACAAGAAAAACGCCAGCACTAAGGCCATTATTATGTCAAAAATATATGCGAACTGCAAAATAATTAACTCCCTTCACAAATTAATAATTATTTACTCCCTGAGGAGCGCGATAATACAAAATTTTTAAGTCCATAGGACTCACTGCCGAATTTATTTTATTGCACGCGATATTACACAAAGATTTTATATCAGGCCTCACAATTTCATGCGAGTAATTATTTAAATCATTCATGTTAATACGCTCAAAATCATCTGATATTATATGCGAGTCGGGATTATTAACAAGCCAAGATCTTATTTGCTCGTGTGAGTATTCGCCGGGGTCAAGAAAATTTTTACACGACGCATAAACAAAACCGTGTCCGGCATAAATCAGCGTTAAAACTTTTCTATGATTGCAATTATATGCTAACATTTCGAGACTTGAGACTTGAATAATTTTCGCGCTCGCAGCATAAGCCAGTCCCGACACATAAGCAGCTCCGACTCTGATTCCCGTGAAATATCCCGGCCCGTTCGTCAAAGCAATATAATCAAGATCGCAAAAATCTAAATTATTATCACGCAAAATTTTCTCGGTCATCTTTGGCAGTTCCCCGGACTGTTTACGGCCTAAATCCTGCTGTATAAAGTCAACAATTTCACCGTCAATGCAGAGTCCCGCCCCCGTCAATCTCAAGCATGAATCAATAGCAAGCAGCTTCATAATTTCGAAATCACCCCTTCAGCCTTGAGTCCCTGACCTGAAAATTTTATTTCACGTTCTGACTCGTTCAAAGCAGAAAATTTTACATTTATTATATTATCTGAAATTATGCCGGGTAATCTCTCAGGCCACTCGATAAATACAACAAATTCATTTATTCCGCAGTACTCTTCAAGCCCGATAAAATTTGCGCTTTTCTCGTCGAGTCTATATAAATCAGCGTGAATTACTACAAAATTTTTTGACTCGTATTCATTTATAAGAGTAAACGAGGGACTCCGGACTCCTGAAATATTTAACTCTTCACAGACTCCGCGCACAAAAACTGTTTTGCCCGTGCCTAAATCACCGTAAAGCAAGATAACAAGACCGCCGAATAAATTTTTTGCTACCCTCCGGCCAAGTTCTAGAGTCTCATTTTCCGAGTGTGAAATAAAAATTTTATCTTGAGTCATCACGTTTTCGCCTGCGATATTTAATTACTGCCCTGAAGACAATAAACGAGACGCAGAAAATTGCAGCAAATATTATAGATTTTGGAATAATAATATCTTCTCCGCCAAATTTGCTAATCCCGAAAATTAACGCTATAGCCAAAGCAAAACTAAATCCGCTCATTAACAAGCCGCGCTGCCTTATTCTTTCAGTCTTGCGAATCTCTTCGTCCCAGTCTACACGCTTGCGAGTCATGATATACGCCTCAAATCATTTATAACCCGCCTCAAAGTATCAGCAATTTCTGACGCAAGGACTCCGTCAACTCCATCACGAGCCAAATAATCCCCGGCCATTGCGTGAATATTTGCCCCTAAGACTGCCGCATTGAAGGGATCAAGACCTGCCGCAAGAAATGCACCTATACAGCCCGATAAGACATCGCCCGATCCCGGTACAGCAAGCTCCGGCCCTCCGTGTTGAACTTCCGCAAAATCTTCACCTGAAGCAATCAAAGTGGGATGACCTTTCAAGACAACACAGCCGAATTTTTGAGTCAATTTTTGCAGAGACTCGAGTCTATTTTTCTGAACTTGTCTGGGAGTAATATTTAATAATCTTGCTGCTTCTCCCTCATGAGGCGTTATAACTGAGTCAGATCTCGGCATAATTTTTTCACGAACTACAGCAAGCGCGCTTAATCCGTCCCCGTCAACTAAAATTTTTTCCGGCCAGTCCCGCCACATTCTAGCTGTGAAAATTTCTGCGGCAACACTCCTATCAAGTCCCGGCCCGACTACTAAGGCATTTATATTTTTTTGCGAGAAAACTATTTCCTGCCACCTGAATTTATCATCTTCAAAGCAATAAATTACTTCAGGCAATCGAGACGCACAGCACTCACAAACTTTTTCAAGCGATAATAACGTAACAAGCCCGACTCCGCTTCTCAACGCACCTAACGCACTTAAAGCCGGAGCACCCGGATATTTCGCCGAGCCTCCAGCAATCAACAAACGCCCCCGATCTCCTTTGTGAATATTTTCAGGACGAGAAGGCAATAAATTTTTTAAGGATTCAGGACTCATGAAATTCTCACCATGTTTACCGGCTCATGACCATTTAAGACGGCTTCAACGTTGCGAGCGACCATTAAGCCCATATTTGTGCGTGTATCAAAAGTAGCTGATCCCACGTGAGGCATTAATACGACATTTGCGAGAGTCTTTAATTCAGGCTCTACAACGGGTTCATTCTCGTAGACATCAAGACCGGCTGCGGCGATAACTTTATTTGCGAGTGCGTGCGCTAATTCCTTCTCATTAATGACCGGCCCGCGTGAAGTATTAATTAATATAGAAGTAGGCTTCATTTTTGCGAGTTCGTTCGCACCGATTAAATATTTAGTCTCAGGAGTCAAAGGCACATGCAAAGAAATATAATCAGATTCCCGCAATAACTCATCAAGCGACACAAATTTTGCGCCGAGTTTATCAAGTTCCGAGTTATTATGCCTTCCATAATATATAACTCTCATGTTAAAGCCCGTCATTGCTTTACGTGCGAAATTACTACCGATTCGGCCAGCTCCTATAATTCCCAGTGTCCGGCCCGTAATATCATAACCGAGCATATACTCAGGAGCCCACGAGAAAGATTTTTCACGGACAATTTTGTCGCCTTCAATGACCCGCCTTGCCGCAGAAAATAATAAAGCAAATGCTAAATCAGCCGTCGCATCAGTCAATACATCCGGAGTATTAGATACATAAATCCCGCGCTCGTTAGCAGCTTTCACGTCAATATTGTTAAATCCCACGCCGTAATTTGCGATTAATTTTAGGTCTTGGCCTGCATGTGAAATAATTTCAGAGTCAATCTTGTCATTCAACATAGCGATAATTGCAACGTGATTCTTTACGGCCTGTAATAATTCGTCCCGAGTCGCCTGCCTGTCCTCGTGATTCATGTCAAAGCCGCAGATTCTGCTTAATTCTTCCATTGCAACGGGAGGCAGTCTCCGCGATAAATATACTTTATTCGACATATTAAATACTTCCTATTCTATAGTGATAGACTTAATTACAACATCTTCAACGGGTCTATCATTGCGGCCTGTCTTAGTATGTCCGATTTTCTCGACTATTTCC
>JAFSWW010000073.1 GCA_017444345.1 Synergistaceae bacterium
TAATTCTGAACATAGGCGCGCAAGATTTTCCGTTCCTGTTACGTTTATTGCGAAAACTTTAGATTTATTATTCTCATCTTCGGCCAAGTCTACAGCAGTCCACGCAGCACAATGAATTAATCTATCAGGACGGACAATTTTTAATACTTTCTCGACATCATTATAATTCGTAATATCAAGTTTAATATATTCGCAGGACTCTGAACCCGAAAAATTTTCTTGAATATCAGACGCAATGCAATTAATTCCGCGTGAAGTAAGCTCGTGAACTAAATCGCGCCCTAACTGCCCATTTGCCCCAGTTATAAAAATTTTCTGCAAGTTTATAATACCTCCTTTAATGCGTATCTATATATTTACCGTCAAGAATATCCTTCAAATATTGCCCGTATTGATTTTTGCGCAAGACCTCATAAACTTTCATAATTTCGTCGCGGTTAATCCACCCGTTTAAGTAAGCAATTTCTTCAAGACAAGCAATTTTCCTGTGTTGATGGGTCTCTACAGTCTTCACAAAATTTGTAGCGTCCGCTAAACTCTCATGAGTCCCAGTGTCTAGCCACGTAAAGCCCTGACCTAATAATTCTACGTTCAATTGATTGATTTCAAGATATATGCGGTTCAAGTCCGTTATTTCGAGTTCGCCCCGCTTTGAAGGTTTAAGATTTTCGGCGAATTCTATAACTCGATTGTCATAAAAATATAAGCCTGTTACGCAATAATTGCTTTTAGGTTTGGCCGGTTTCTCTTCGATTGAGACAGCCCGCCCGTTTGAGTCAAATTCTACGATTCCGAATCTTTCAGGGTCATCAACATAATATCCGAAAATTGTCGCGCCCTTCCCTGATTCTGCATTCTTGACAGCTGCCCGCAGTCTTTTCGCGAGTCCCTGACCTGAAAAAATATTATCGCCTAAAATCATAGCTACTGTGTCAGAGCCTATAAATTTTTTGCCGATTATGAATGCCTGCGCCAGTCCGTCCGGTGAAGGCTGTTCAGCATAAGAAAAATTAAGCCCGAATCTTTCTCCGCTGCCTAATAACTTTTCAAATCTCGGCAAATCTTCAGGTGTCGAAATAATTAATATATCGCGTATTCTTGCCTGCATTAATATTGAAAGGGGATAATAAATCATCGGTTTATCATAGACGGGTAATAACTGCTTTGACGTTACAAGAGTAAGAGGATATAAACGTGTGCCGCTGCCTCCAGCTAAAACTATGCCCTTCATGCGCTTAAAAGCCTCCCGGAAAATTTTATAATAGTGCGGAGGAGGGGACTTGAACCCCTACGTCATAAACACTAGATCCTAAGTCTAGCGCGTCTACCATTCCGCCACCCCCGCGCAAAAAAGTGGATGACTAATATTTTAACATGTAAAGCTAATTTTGCTAGTTTATGGGAACTTCCATCGGGTAATTTCCATTAAAGCAGGCTTTGCAGTAAGTATCCTGCTCACAGACTTCCCGCAAATTCTCTTCACTCAAATATGTAACTGAGTCGGCTCCTATATACTCGCAAATTTCATTTATAGATTTCTGGACGGCTATTAATTTTTCTCTGTGAGGCGTATCAATTCCGAAATAACAAGAAAATTTAACTTCAGGAGATGCCGCACAAACATGAATCTCTTTCGCGCCTGAATCCCTCAAATGCTTAACTATTCGCCTTAAGGTCGTGCCTCTTACTATTGAGTCATCAATTATTATTAACCGCTTGCCCTCGATATTATGCCTGATTGTAGCGAGTTTGATTCTTACTGCGTCCTCGCGCTGTTCCTGAACTGGTAAAATGAAAGTCCTTCCCATGTATTTATTCTTGATTAAGCCCTCGCCGTATGGAATCCCCGACGCTTCAGCATATCCAATCGCAGCAGGAATCCCCGAATCCGGCACGGCCATAACTACGTCTGCATCGATTTTATTTTGCTGGGCGAGTTTCATTCCGCATTTACGCCGAAATTCATAAACGCTGACTCCGTCAACTATGCTGTCAGGGCGCGCAAAATATACCATCTCGAAGACACATAAATTTTTCTTGCACCAGTGAGAAGGCTCTATAGTTTGAAGTCCGCTTTTATCTATTATGACAATTTCACCGGGCATTACATCGCGCAAAAATTCAGAGTCAAGTGCTTCAAGTGCGCAAGTTTCGGACGCAAGGACATATCCCGAATTATTCGCAAGAGTCCCTATACATAAAGGGTGCAGGCCGTAAGGGTCTCTAACTCCGATTAATTTGTCGCCTATTGTTATTACGAGAACATACGCGCCTTTGATTAGACTCATAGCGTTTTTTATGCCGGGCAGAATTCCGCGGGTCCCATGCTGGCAAATTAAATTTAATATTGACTCCGAGTCGCTTGTCGTGTGAAAGATTACGCCCTCATCCGTCAACATTTCGCGCAATGAGTCGGCGTTTACAAGATTCCCGTTATGAGCTAGGGCAATTTCTCCGAGCCTGCAAGAAGCTGCTAAAGGCTGGGCACTCCTGACGCTTTCATCGCCGGCAGTTGAATATCTGACATGACCGATCGCAATATTTCCGGGAAAATTCGTAAAAGTTTCACCCCTGAAGACTTCACCAGCAAGACCGAGCCCCTTTCTCAGCTCCATTGAGCCGCTAAAGTTCGCAGCAATTCCCGCACTCTCTTGGCCTCTATGTTGAAGAGCATACAGCCCGTAATAAACAAGGTGGGCTGCATTCTTGCTCTCATCATTGCGATATACGCCTATTACTCCGCATTCTTCGTGAAGTTCACTGGACATTTTTATTTATTTATGCGTGAAAAAATTTCTTGATAGGCTTCTTCCACTCCGCCGAGATCCCGTCTGAATCTATCTTTGTCGAGTTTCTCATTTGTCGCAGCGTCCCAGAATCTGCACGTGTCAGGCGAAATCTCATCAGCTAAAATTATTTCATTGTTATTATTTATGAGTCTTCCGGCCTCAATCTTGAAGTCTATTAATTTAATGCCGATTCCAGCAAAGAAATTTTTCAAGACTTCATTAACTTTATAGGCCATCGAGCTAATTTGTGATAATTCATGCTCAGTTGCTACTCCCAGCGCGATAATATGAGAGTCATTTATTAACGGGTCATTAAGTGCGTCATTTTTCAGGGAATATTCAAGAGTAGAAATTTTCAGGGGCGTACCTTCTTCGACTCCGTAACGTTTTGAGAATGAACCGGCGGCGATATTGCGTATAATTATCTCAAGAGGGACAATTTTTACGGCTTTTACTAGAGTCTCCCTGTCGCTCAACTGTTCGGCAAAATGAGTCTTGACTCCGTTTTTTTCGAGTAATTGAAACATTGCATTACTCATTTTATTATTTATTATGCCCTTGCCCGTGATAGTTCCGTGCTTGAGCCCGTTAAATGCAGTCGCGTCGTCCTTATATTCGACGATATAATAATCGGGGCTTGATGTAGCAAAAACTTTTTTCGCCTTGCCCTCGTAAATCTGCTCTAATTTCTGAATGTCGCTCATAAAAAAATTAATTCCTTTCATGAAAAACTGTATAAATTATATTACATTCAAGAAAAAATTTGCTAGAAAGTATTATTTTTGCGCGAAAATCTTTTATAGTTCGTGAAAGTCATTCATGCCTGATTGTTAATTTCTTGAGAGAGTGAAATAATTTATCCCGTAAAAATTCACATGCCCTGTAAAGCCGCTAATTAATAAATGAAATGATTAGGAAGGAGGCAGATTTTATAAATGGATTTCAATATAGCACTAGTTGAAGATCAGGAAAATGACGCTTATAAATTAAGTACAGTTATTCGTAAATTCTTCGCAAAACAGCACAGAACAGCAAAAACTATTACTCACTACACGAACAGCAGCGACTTTTTACGAGGATTTGAGCCGGAAAAATTTAATATTATCTTCATGGATATATTAATGAATGACATAAACGGGATTGAGACAGCCGGCAAAATCAGATTAATAGATTCTCAAGTCCTGATAATATTTATAACGTCATCGCGTGAATTCGTATTTGATTCGTTTTTCTCTGCCTCCGTGCCTGTCAGACCATTTGATTATATTCTGAAGCCCTATGACTTTGAGCGGCTTAGCAAGACATTAACTGAAGCTGTGAAAATTTTAGAATCTCCTGAGCCTGCTTTGAATGTTAGAGTTTCGCGAAGTAATTATAATATTCCCTATAAAAAAATTTCGGCTGTGCTATCAAGTAATCACGCAGTAGAAATAATAATGACTGACAGCAATTGCCTTATTTGCTCAATGAAATTTAACGAGGTCGATAATATTTTGCTGAGTGATAAAAGATTCTTATTATGTAACAGGGGATTAATTATAAATATGGACTGTGTTAGATCTCTAAGCAAAGATAAAGAAGTATTTATCATGAAAGACGGCGGGCGTTATCCTTTGAAAGTCAGGGGCAGGGCGAAAATTATAGAAGACTTCACGCAGTATCAAATCTCAAGAATTCGAGGGAGTGCGGGAATATGATTTTATATTTACGTTATGCCCTTGAATTTGCGATAATTATACCAGCTGCAATATTTTCATTTATGCCGGTTAGTGAACACTTAAAATTTGACTCGCTTATAGTTTACGGCCTGACAAGTATATTTCTTGCGTGCTTTATTGTGATTGGCGCATTCTTGAAATCTAAGGCGGCATTAATAGCGGGCTTGCTGGGACTATTTATAATTTATTATTTCTGCGTTGACATGCAATTTAACAAGAAATTATTTTGTTTCTTCAATTCTGCAATGTTGTGTGCTATATGTCCGGCCTATACGATTATATTAATGGGTCCGCTTGAAATTGCGAACGAGTCCGGCGTTTTCTTGTTAGAGTCAGGCTTTATGAATCTTGCTATAGCTCTATTAATGATATTAATATTTATCAGGACGGCCTATAAAAGAATTCCCGTTTTACTCAATGAAGAAAGAATTAACGCTATATGGAATTATTTATATTTGATTCCGCTTGTGATGACGATTTTAATTTACTGGGCTACACCTGTGAGTCCCCGTGTTGTAATGACTGGCCGCGTTAGATCTATATCTATGTTTCTTTTCTCGTTGATTCCGTTGATGATATTTATTTTATATTATATTTTCTGGTGGACTACGGCAAAATTAACACAGAGCGCGAATTTACAGCAGGAAAATATTTTATTGAGACTTGAGAATAAGCGGTATAACGAGCTTAAAAGCTATATAGAACACGCTAAAATTTTAAGGCACGATTTCAGGCAGCATTTACACGTGATTAGCGAACTCGCAGACTTAGGCAAAATTAACGAGTTAAGAGAATATTTATCGCAATTAAATGACTCGTCAACTGCAAAATATATAATATTTTCTTCAAATAGTGCAGTGAATGCCGTAGCTTCTCATTATGACTCATTTGCTAGGAAACAGGACACAAAAATTTTCTGGCGACTTGAGATTCCTTCAGTATTGCCCGTGAAAGAGTCAGATTTTTGCGCAGTACTCGGAAATTTGACAGAAAACGCTTTGAAGGCCGTCAAGAATTTAGACTCAAGCAAACGCAATATAAATATAATTTCGTCAATGCTTTCTGACTCTATGCTTGGACTCTCAATTGATAACCCCTTTGAAGGCTCGATTAAATTAAATAAAAACGGGCTGCCAGTGTCATCAGGGATCGGGCTTTCTTCGGTGTCAAACATAGTCGGGCGTTACGGCGGCTCATTGAACATAAAGACGGACAATAATATTTTTTCAGCGGGATTAATATTTTACATAGATATATAAATTTGTGAGTAATGACTTGTATTTATGAGTCTTTCTCGAATAAAAATTTTTTAGGAGGTACTATTTATTATGAAGCGTTTTGCTTTAGTATTTGCGTTAGTGTTAGTGCTTGCGATTTCTGCAGGTGCTCAGGATTTCGGGAAGTTCACGGCTGAAGTTCCGGACGGCTGGACAGCATCACAGAACGGCCCTACAGTGATTTTTACGAAAAATGACAACACATCGAGTCTTACTATTACAGTGGACGAGTCAGGCGGGGCAACAGCAGAACAGCTTGCAGAGGCTTTTGTCGGTGAATTTGAGAAGACCGGCCAATTCTCAGAAATTACAAAACCTGAAGCAGACAAGGACGGCGATTATTCATTTGACATGACGAATAAACAAGGAGTCGTAAGTAACTGCCTGCTTAGGGTAGACGGCGGCAAATATATGCTAATGGTCATTAGCGGGGCAGAACATGGCGGAGACGACATCATGAAGATTCTTAACTCAGTTAAGGAAAAATAAATTTTTACTCATAAAGCATAATTTTTTTTCACGGGGGAGTCTGCATAAAAGCGGGCTCTCTCGTTCGTTATTTATTAGCGTGATATAATTCATTCTCACAATAAAAATTTTTTCAGGAGGTATTAATTTATCATGAAGCGTCTTGCTTTAGTATTTGCGTTAGTGTTAGTGCTTGCGATTTCTGCAGGTGCTCAAGATTTAGGAAATTTTGCGGCTGAAGTTCCGGACGGTTGGACAGCGAATCCCATGCCGACTCTCTCGACGATTATATTTGTGAAAAATGATAATAACGCTATGGCCTCAATCACGGTAGACGATGCCGGCGAATCAACAGCGAAACAAATCGCCGATTATTTGACATCAGTATATAAGCAGCAGGGCTATATTGACATGACAACGCCTGAAGAAGACGAGAACGGAAATTATATCGTCAACATGAAGAATCAGCACAAATTACCTTCACGCGCTTTATTCTCTGTAAAAGGCGGCAAAGCGTGTGTTATATTATTAGTCGGACTAGAGAGCGGCAAAGAAGGCTTTACGAAAATTTTAGATTCTTTCGCACTCATAGAGAAAAAAAATTTGCTTGAGACATTCAAAATTTCTGATAATCTAATCTCTAAATAAAGTTTCATAATTATTTATGCTCGCAAAAAAATAGCGGAATAGAGCGCAAATACTCTACTCCGCAGAAATATTAATAAATCTTATTCGCCGCCGCCTTCAGGGTAAATCATAGGGGCATCTCCTCCGCCAAAGTCGCCGCCGCCTCCAAAGTCTCCGCCAGAGTCACCGCCAAAATCACCGCCGCCGGTATCGAGTTCGGGTTCGGGTTCAGGAGCTGACTCGGGTTCGGGTGTGTTGTTACTGTTATCTTCTTGATTGCCGAAGTCGCCGCCGCCGCCAGTTTCGGGTTCAGGTTCGGGTGTAGATTCAGGTTCGGGTGTGTTGTTGTTACTTTGATTGCTAAAATCGCCGCCTCCGTCAGTGCCTGAATTATTATCGTTGTTGCCTGAAAAATCGCCGCCGCCGCCAGTTCCTGAATTATTATCGTTGTTGCCTGAAAAATCACCACCGCCGCCAGTGCCTGAATCATTATCGTTGTTGCTTGAGAAGTCGCCGCCGCCGCCAGTTCCTGAATTATTATCGTTGTTGCCTGAAAAATCACCACCGCCGCCAGTGCCTGAATTATTATCGTTGTTGCTTGAGAAATCGCCGCCGCCGCCAGTTCCTGAATTATTATCGTTGTTGCCTGACAAATCGCCGCCGCCGCCAGTTCCCGAATCATTATCGTTGTTGCTTGAGAAGTCGCCGCCGCCGCCGTAACCTGTATTATTTATCTCGGTGTTATTGAACTCGTTATTATTGACTTCAAGATTTGTGATTTCAGTATTGCTATAATCATTATATTCGTTAATTATAGTTGTATTATTCTGCTCGACTGAAACCCAATCGCCTCCGCCAATATAACCGCCCGGCGCATAGTATCCGTAATAAGAATATCCGCCCGTGTAGTAAGCCCCGCAGTACCAATAAGCCGGTCCCCAGACATCTACGTAAATTAACGGCCTGCTATATACTGGGAATATTACAATATCAAGATCATAACGGACTCTTGTATAGCCCTGTTCTGCTGCCTGCTTATATAGTGCTGCTGCCTGTTTAGAGTCTTTCTTGACTCCGATTCCCTTTTCGTACATTACTCCGAGATTATTTTGTGCGAGTGCATAACCCTGATCAGCTGCTTTCTTGTATAAATTTGCGGCCTGTTTAGGGTCTTTCTTGACTCCGACTCCTTTTTCGTACATTACTCCGAGATTATATTGTGCTCCTGCGTCTCCGGCTTGTGATGCTTTATTCCACCATTTTGCGGCCTCTTGAGGAGTCTTCTTTACGCCCTGACCGAGATAATACATTGCTCCGAGCGCGTTTTGTGCTGCGATGCTGCCTTTATTCGCTGCTTGAGTGTAAAATTTCACAGCTTGATTAAAATCTTTCTTGACTCCGTAGCCGTTCGCATAAAATACGCCGAGATTATACAGTGCTTCAGAATTCCCTTTCTGGGCTGCCTTCTGATAATAATTAAGAGCCTGCTTATAATCTTTCTTGACTCCTTCACCGAGCGCGTAAATTGTTCCCATATGACTTAAAGCTGCTGGGTCATTCTTATCGGCTGCCATTTTCCACCATTTTGCGGCTTCCTTAAAATCTTTCTTGACTCCCTTCCCCTCGTGAAACATGAAACCGAGTTCGACTTGAGATTTTATGTCGCCATTTTGTGCTTTCTGGGTGAGTGCTCTAAGATCTGCCGCATATGCCGTTGTCGTAATTAAGAGTGCGAATAAGACAAATAAAGCAATGACTGAACGCGAAAATTTGTAGTGTCTCTTCATGATGTAAAAATATCTCCCTTCATGAATAATTATTATTTGAAAATTTTAGCACTAAATAACTATCATAAAAATCTGTAGTGTAACTTATATGCTATAAAGATAAATTTTTTATGAAAGCCGGGCAAATATTGAGGCAAAATTTTATATTGTGCGTGAACTCAAGACAAAATATTTACTTGAAAATTTTATTATTGCGTTAAAATCATGCTGTGTAACTTATATGCTATAAAGATAAATTTTTTATGAAAGCCGGGCAGATATTAAGTCAAAATTTTATATTGTGCGTGAAATAATTTTTTGCGTGAACTCAAGACAAAATATTAGCTCGAAAATTTTATATTGAGCTGGCAAAATAAATCGTGAAGGCTAGAAAAAATTTTTTATTAATCCCGCTGTCTATCTTGAATGACTCGTATAAATAATAATGACGCAGCAAAATAAAACGTAACCGCTTTTTATCGCAAAAATCAGCGTTTTATGAGATAATGACTTCACGAAAATATCAATTAACATATTGACATGAGTAAAATTTTTTGTAGCGTAAATTCTCGGAAATCTTAAAATTTAAAATGGGAGTTTGCAGTTACGAGTTGTAGCCGGGAAAAATTATTATTAAATTCGCCCGTCTGCTTTTAACCGGAAAGGAGTTAATTATATTACATGATACAAAGACTACACAGAAGCGATCTCGGAAATTCTCTCCGTACGCTGATGGAAAACGACCCCGCCTTCCGTCCTGTAGCTTATTTCTCAATGGAAGTCGGACTTAAGGAGTCTATCCCAACTTATTCCGGGGGACTTGGAGTTTTAGCGGGTGATATTCTCAAGAGTGCCGCAGATCTCGGAGTTCCTATGGCTGGAGTAACGCTTTTATATCGCAAGGGATATTTTGTTCAAGAATTCAATCAAGATGACTGGCAGAAAGAAAAGCCCGTAGTATGGGATCCTTCAAAAGAGTTAACATTATTACCTAACAGAATTTCTATAACTATTCAAGGCCGAGAGATTCAAGTCGGAGTCTGGGTCTATGAGTGCATTGGCGCGACTGGTTATCCGTTACCGATTTATTTTCTTGATACTGATTTCGAGCCTAATCACCCCGATGATCGTAAACTTTGCTGGTATTTATACGGCGGTGATAATCGCTACAGACTTTGTCAGGAATTTATACTCGGTGTAGGCGGCTTGAGAATGTTACGCGCACTAGGTTATATGAATATTGACACGTTCCATCTTAATGAAGGACATGCGGGATTCTTGACTCTCGAATTAATGCGTGAACTTGGATATTATGACCCTGACAGAATCCGCGAACAAGTTGTATTTACGACTCATACGCCAGTCCCCGCCGGACATGATTATTTTGAGTTCGGCCTGATTGATCAGGTCTTCCCTGATGACGCACTCGCAACTATTCGACGAATGATGCCGAATATGCCCGGAGTCTCAATGACTGAATTAGGATTGAAATATAGCCGCTATGTAAACGGAGTCGCAAAGAAACACGCTGAAGTAAGTAACTCAATGTTCAAAATGGAAACTGTTGACTGGATCACAAACGGAATCCATCCTACAACATGGGTAAGCTCAGGAATGAGAAAACTTTATAATAAGCATATACCCGGCTGGGAATTAGATCCGGGCAGACTCGTTCAGGCTCTTACGATTCCTAAAGATGAAGTCTGGGCAGCTCATCAGGCTTCAAAATTGAGATTGTTTGCTAGAGTCCTTGAGTCAAACGGCGTGCAGTTAGACCCGAATAAATTGACTTTAGGATTTGCAAGACGTGCGGCAACTTATAAGCGTGCAGATTTATTATTAACTGATGTAGCGAGACTCAAGAAAATAGCGGGCGGGAAGGTTCAATTTATTTTTGCTGGCAAGTCTCACCCTCATGATGACGGCGGAAAGAAATTACTTCAGAAGATACGCAAGGCCGGGCGCGAATTAGGCGAAGAACTTCCTATTATATTTATTGATAATTACAACATGGAAATTGCATCGCTTTTGACTCAGGGTGTAGACGTATGGCTTAATACTCCTGTTAGACCGAGAGAAGCAAGCGGAACAAGCGGAATGAAGTGCGCTATGAATGGTATCATGAATTTCTCAGTGCTTGACGGCTGGTGGATTGAAGGCTGGATTGAAGACGTAACAGGCTGGTCAATCGGCCCCGAACCTACAGAAACAGAAGCAGACGCACATTATGACGAAAATCTTGACGCAATTGATCTTTACGAGAAATTAGAGAAAAAAGTTATTCCCACGTACTACAATAATCATGATAAGTGGGTCGATATGATGAGGCATACTATTGCCCTTGACGCGAGCTTCTTCAACACACACAGAGTAGTTCGCGAATATGCCGCAAAAGCCTATTCAATAGACTTCAGAGGCATGTAATCTTGTACTGAAAGGAATGTAATTGTAGTAAAAATGGCTGTTAAAAACGGTAGTGGAATAAAAGTTTTATTTGTATCGACAGAGCTTGCACCGTTCTCAAAAGTCGGCGGACTGGGAGATGTAGCGGGATCTCTGCCGAAAGCATTATGTCAGGCGGGCGTAGATGTAAGAGTAGTAACTCCTGCATGGCCCGGAGTTCTTGAGAGAGTCGCGGCTTCAGGCGTAAAGACAACAACTGTGCGCAAAAAAGTTTATGCGGCTTATGATTGGCGCATTCATTCAGCAGATATAATCAAGGCCGATATTAAGGGCGTTACGACGTATTTCTTGAAGGCTGAAGATTATTCGGGCGATATGTATCCCTCGCAGTTAAATTTTTGGACTGCTTCACCGTTTGCCGTTTTCTGTATGCAAGCATTAGAGCTCAAGAACGCTATTGACTGGGTGCCGGATATTTATCACTGTCATGACTGGACGAGCGCGTTTCTTCCATGTGCTTTGGCTTGGCATAGACACTACCGGCAGACCGGCGAGAAAAGCATCATGACTCTTCACAATGTTGCTTATCAGGGAATATTTGAGCCGTCCCCGTTCCTTGAGGCTTCAGGACTCGAACCTTGGAGCTTCAGTTCGTCAACGATGGAATTTTACGGACAAGTTAATTTACTCAAGGGCGGAATCGTCGCAGCTACAGCAGTCAGCACAGTATCACCGACATATGCGAGCGAGATTCAGACTTACGAGTCAACTCGTGAATTATCCGGAATTCTATATCAGCAGCGCAGCAAGTTACGAGGCATTATCAACGGACTTGATACTAAATACTGGGATCCAAACGGGGATAAAGCAATTCCGGCAAAATTTTCAGTTAAGGATCTCAGAGGCAAAGCAGCTTGCAAGAAAGAATTACTAAAGCGGGCAGGGTTTGACGAGAACACAGACGCTCCTGTTATAGTGTGTGTAAGCAGACTCGTTGAACAAAAAGGGTTCGATATGGTATTTAATGCGGCTCATCAAATTGCAGAAACGGGCGCAAAATTATTAATTCTCGGCTCCGGCCAAGACTGGATAGAAAATGGAATTATTCAAGCAGCAGAAGCTAACCCGGGCAGCATTAAATTATTCAAAGGTTATGACGAGCCATTATCGCACTTAATGTACGCGGGCGGAGATATTTTCTTGATGCCTTCAGTGTTTGAGCCGTGCGGATTGTCTCAAATGATTTCAATGAGATACGGGACTGTTCCTGTAGTTCGTGAAGTCGGCGGATTGCGTGACACAGTTTTTGACGTTGACAGACCAGAAGGCGGAAACGGATTCACTTTCTTAACCTGCGACGTTGACGGCATGATGTGGGCATTGAGGCGGGCTGTTGAGCGTTACCAGAATAAAGACGAATGGAAAAAAATAATGCTTGAGGGAATGCGTGAAGATTTCACATGGGACAAATCAGCCGGTCTCTATAGAGCAATGTATGAGGATTTAATGCAGTAATTAATTATTAATCAGGAATAAACGCCTCTTGTGAATAAATAAATTTTTGCGGGGGGCTTTGTTTATAAAATATGAAGGAGGTTTAATTTCATGTACACAGGCAAACACGGAAGAGTGTTAGGCATCGTTCTCGCAGGAGGCAAGGGCGAGCGTTTAATGCCGCTTACACGTTATCGCGCAAAGCCTGCAGTTTACTTCGCCGCAAAGTATCGTATCATTGATTTTGCACTCTCCAATTTAATTAACAGCGGGATTTATTCGATTTATGTTCTGACCCAGTTCAAGAGTCAATCTTTAAGCGAACATATCGAACGTGGCTGGCAGTTCGGCGGAGCAATGAGGGGCCGAGATTTCTTCGTTACTACAGTACCGGCGCAAATGTGGAGCGGTGAACACTGGTTTCAAGGCACAGCAGATGCAGTATATCAAGCATTACACATGATTACTCGTTATCGTGCTGACAGAGTTTGTATTTTTGCCGCAGATCATATTTACAAAATGGACGTTGATCAAATGATCGCGTGGCACATGGCGCAGCATGCAGATGTTACAATTGCTGCAAATGTCGTTCCCGTCGAAGAGGCGAATCAATTCGGCTGTATTAAGACTGACAGCAAAGGCCGAATTCTTGAATTCATGGAGAAGCCGAAGAATCCCCCCGAAATTCCCGATAAACCCGGCTTTAGTTATGTCTCAATGGGCAATTACGTTTTTGAGCGCAAAGTCCTTGAAGAGTCATTAAATGCCGACGCAATGAAGGAAGAAACAAGCCACGATTTTGGCAAAGATATTATACCGGATCTCGTTGCACATGGTATGAAAGTCTGCGCTTATGACTTCTCGACAAATGTATTGCCTCACCCGTCAGCCGAGACAGAATTAATTCACCAGTGGAGAACTGATAAACCCTACTGGCGCGACGTAGGAACTCTTTATGCTTACTGGCAGGCACATATGGAACTAATAGGCCACGAGTCAGAAATGACGCTCTATAATCCCATGTGGCCGATTCGCACGGTTTCTTATGGTGATCCACCTTCATATTGTTATCCTGACAGCGGCCACCCGTGTAATATTAACCGAGTAATGTTATCTGAAGGCAGCAGGATTTTCGGAGCGGACGTGTCTAATTCAGTTCTTGCTAGAAATTGTCTCGTTCAGGCCGGCAGCGTTGTCGAACAAAGTATTATCGGCCATGATGTTGTAATCGGCAAAAATTGCAGAATCAAACGCGCTATTATAGACGGTCATAATATTATCCCCGACGGGACAGTTATAGGCGAAGATCCCGAACTTGACGCGAAAAATTATTATGTAGATCCTAAATCCGGCATAGTAGTCGCTGGTGTACCTAAAGAATTATATTTGACAGGTGCCGACGAACTAGAAGAAGCTCAGAGCTGGGACACTATGGGCTAAAAAATTTTATGAGATCTCAGGCATCTTCGGAAATGATTATATATATTTTTCCGGAGGTGCTTTTATTTATATATTTATTTAATGAAGGAGTAATTTAATTTGTCGCTTGTGTCAGAACTTGAGAAATTTACGAGAAAATATTTATACTTCACGCCGTATTATAACCGCAGAAGCCCTATTAATCCCGAACCGCCCGAAATTTATAACTCACACGGGGAGAAATTACACGTGTTTTTCCTGTCAGACCGCGAAATCTCGCACAATCCATATGCTACAAGACAGCCTGAATATATTTTATGGGACAGATATAATTTTGCGCTGAAGACTCATTTTTACAGCCACTATGAAGCATTTAATCTTGTCGGGAGTCCTGATAAAAGATTCGCTTTCTTGAACGAATCACGAGCAATCAAGCCAAAATGTTACAAGAAATATTTACGCGAAAAAAAATATTTCGAGAATGAATTTGATTTAGTCTTCACGTTTGATATTGATATTCTTGAGACGATTAATAATGCCCGGTTAGTTCCGTTTTGTGCTAATTACTGGTACGGCGAAATTGATAGAAATATTAAACTTTCACGTGATAATTATTTGCGCAAAGATAAAAATATTTCGATTCTGTCATCTCATAAGAAATCATGCGAGCTGCATTTATTGCGTAAAGATTTAGCTTTCAAGTGCAGAGATCAAAATCTTGCGGACGCTTATGGGACATTTGACACGGGCGAGAAGGGCTCATTAATTCCACCGGAACGCACACTCGAAAAATATAGATACTCCATAATAATCGAGAATGATATAACGCCGTATTTCTTCACTGAAAAAATTACAAATTGTTTCGCAGCCGAGACCATCCCCGTTTATTTAGGAGCTACTAGGATACATGAATTCTTTAATCCCGACGGAATCATAAATATTTCAGTAAATGACGCTCAAAATATCGAGAAAATTTTATCTCAATGCACACCGGCTGAATATGAACGCAGGCTCCCGGCAATTCTTGACAATTTCGAGCGGGTTAAAGAATTTCGCAGCATGTATGATTATATGTACGATAAATATTTAAGAAAATTTTACGAGTGAATTATTTGCGAAATAGTCCCGCCCCCGATTACTATATCCCCGTCATAGATTACTGCTGCTTGGCCGATCGCCGGGACTTGCTGACTCTCTGCAAATTCTATGATTAATTTATTATTCTCTTGATTTATAACCGCAGGAATTTCTTTTTGCCGATAACGCAATTTCACACGGGCATGAAAATTTTTTACCTCGTCAAGTGCTATTAAATTCGCATTACTGGCAATTACTCCGCGTGCCTGTAAAACTTTTGAGTCCTCTTCAGCAAGCATTATATTATTCGAGTCAATATCTATATTTGCAACGTATAAACGCGATTTTGCAGCAACTCCGAGTCCCCTTCTCTGTCCGATTGTATAATTTATTATGCCCTTGTGAGTGCCTATTATACGCCCTGACTCGTCTATGAAATTCCCGGACTTGTAAATTTTGCCGGTAAAATTTTTAATAAATCCCGCGTAATCATTATCACTAACAAAGCAAATATCCTGCGAGTCATGTTTTCTAGCATTCACAAAATTTAACGACTCTGCAAGCTCTCTTACTTCAGGTTTAGTCATGTCCCCTAATGGAAAATCTATACTAGCAAGTTTTTCTTGTGTAAGCATATAAAGCACATAACTTTGATCACGTTCTAAATCCTTGCCCTTGCTCAATAAATAACGGCCTGAACTTTCACGCGTAATTCTTGCATAATGTCCGGTCGCTATTCTTTCAAGTCCTGATTTTCTCGCATAATCGAGCATTAATCCAAATTTCATAAATTTATTACATGTTATACAGGGATTCGGCGTGCCTCCTGACTCGTAAATTCTCACAAAGTCATTTATCACTATTTCTGCAAACTCGCGGGAATAATCAATTATTTCATGTTGAATCCCTAAATTATCACAAATTTTCCTTGCATCATCGCATGAATTCCCGTGTAAAATCATAGTCGCGCCCTTGCAGGTTTTATATTTCTCGCGTATTAAGAAAGCGGAGACGCTGCTATCAACACCCCCGCTCATGGCAATTAAAACACTCATGAATTATTTTAATAGATCGCTCATTTTCTGGAGTCTTCTTATTGCCTCGTCTAATACTTCACTCGAACGCGCAAAATGGAATCTTATTAAATTATTTATCGGCTCACGGAAAAAGCTAGACCCCGGAACAGCGGCTACTCCTATATTCTTTATTACCCATTCACAGAAAGCCAGATCCGTCCAGCCCTCAAATTGCGGTAACTGCAAGAAATTGCTTATATCTACCATGACAAAATAAGAACCCTGCGGCACATTATGCTTTAATCCTGCGTTGTCGAGTCCCTGCAAAAATCTATTTCGCTTCTCAGTATATTTTGCTTTGAGATCGTCATAATATTCGGGCGGCAGCTTAAACGCATTAACGGCGGCTTCCATGAGGGGGGCAGCTGCTCCGACTGTCAGGAAGTCATGAACTTTTCTAGCTCCGTCTACAACATCAGCAGGGCCGATTAAATAGCCGAGTCTCCACCCAGTAATTGAATAAGTTTTCGAGAGCGAATTACACGTAATAACATGATCGAACATTCCGGGAAGTCCTGACGCGTAAACGTGTTTATATGGGTCAAATACTATATGCTCGTAAACCTCATCAGTGATTATATAAGCGTCATATTTTACAGCAAGTTCGCCGATTGCGATTAATTCATGCTCGGTGAAAACTTTTCCGCAGGGATTCGAGGGATTACAGATAACAATTGCTTTTGCGCCGTCTTTGAAGCCCTGTTCTATCAGCTTTATATCAAAATCATATGTCGGAGGCACTAAAGGCACATAAATCGGAGTCGCTCCTGACAAAATTGCGTCCGCGCCGTAATTTTCGTAAAATGGCGAGAAAACTAATACTTTATCGCCGGGGTTGCAGATAGTCATCATTGCCGACATCATTGCTTCAGTACTTCCGCATGTAATAACTATTTCAGTTTCCGGGTCGATTTCGCGGTTAATTGCTTTGCCTTGTTTCTCACAAATTGCATCACGGAAATTTTTAGCTCCGAAAGTTATAGCGTACTGGTGCGGGCCTGTATATGCTGCCTTAGCAAGTGAGTCAAGCATTTCCTTAGGCGGATCCCAGTCAGGAAATCCCTGCGATAAATTAATTGCACCGTATTTGTTGCTGATTCGAGTCATTCGTCTTATAACAGAGTCCGTGAAAGTTCCGACTCTATCACTTAATTTCGGCATGGTAAAAATTTCAAATCCTTTCGTTTAACGTGTCTAATAATATTTATAGACAATTTTAAATTTTACTCGCACATTTTGCAATATAATATATTTTTTTCTCCCCCCTCGGGGTTGGGAGGGGGGCAGGGGGGGAGGGGCGGGCGAACAAGTTCGCGTTTTCATTTCGGGCTAGCGGGATGGCAATACACGAATTAATAATAAATTGCCTTCTCGTAAAAAAATTTCTGCGTCATTGTCAGGGCTTAATACCTCGTTGCTTATTCCATATTGATATGACGGCGTAATCTCAGCATTCTCAAGATTATATTTTGCGTGATTTATATCGATTCCGCGTGCAGTCCCTGAAATATTTATTAAGGAGAAAAATTTACACCCATATTTTACACGGACTCGTTCACCAGCTGAAATTAATTCGATTTCTGAGTAATCATCTATAATAATCGCTCGTTTATTTGCCTGCTTTAACATCATAAGCGCGTAAATATTCCCTAAAGTGTGATCAAGCCTTCCGCCTGTTACTCCGATTAACAAGAAATCATCATAACCGCGTTTAATAGCTTCTTTCACGGCATAAATCGAATCCGTATCATCTTTTATGACGGGCAGGACTATAACATTATTTAAATTTTCAGGTTTAGAATGCGAGTCAAAATCTCCGATTATTAAATCAGGCTTAAATCCCAGCGAGTCAACATGTTTTAACCCGCAATCACAGTAAATAAAATAGTCCTGACTCGATAAATATTTGCGCATTAACGAGTAATTATTTATTTCTGCACCGCCTATTATTACACAGCGTTTATTATTCATGATTATATGCCATGTCCCAGAATCCCATTTCATAGAGCGAGCAGTTTCTAAAAATTTCGGCCAAGTGATTTAATTGCGATTCACTATAATTTTTTGCTGACTCCTCTATTGCTTTCACTAAAATTTGATTAGTCGCGCTATATTCTTCACCTGAGTAGCATTTTATCCAGTTCCCATATAATTCATGATTACTTGATTCCGGGTTATTCTTCACGATATTTTTTGCTATATCTTCATAACTCAAAGCACATGACAAAATCGCCGCTAAGATTTCCGGTTCTCCCTCTTCATAGGCCACTCGCAGCATATATGACGTATAAGAAAGATTCTCAATTGAACGGGGAGTCGAGTCTATTTCCTGTTGAGTTACGTTTAATTTGCCCATATAGCCCCGGTGTATATCGAGTTCAACATTTGCTATAGCTTGAATCACGTTCGCAAATATCTGCATAGTTCCGAGTGATTTTGCCTTTGCTGCTCCCAGTGCGAAAACTTTTGAGTACTCGTTTAAATATAAATAGTCTTGAATTATATAATATTTAAATTTTTGCGGGTCTAATTTTCCGGATTCGAGTCCCTTCACAAACGGGTGATTATTATATTCTGCCCAGAAATCAGAGACGGAATCACGTAAACGCTCAAGCAAATTTTTATAATTATTTTTGCAAGTAAAGCCGGTATTATATTTATGAATAAATCTATCTGATAAATTAAAAGCGTGATTCATAGGTCCGCAGCCCTTGCCTAAATCTAACATAGCACCGAGAGCACCGGAAATATAATTTTTTGCGAGCCTGACAGACTCATCAAGTGTAAAATCTTTCGCCAAATTCGCAGCAATAGCACTTGAAAGTGTGCAGCCCGTCCCGTGTGTGTTATTCGTGTTAATTCTTTTGCCGTAATACCATTTATAAACGCCCTGCCTGGTACATAATAAATCATTTGCGTCATTAACTGCATGACCGCCCTTAAGCAGCACAGCACACCCGAATAAAGAATTAATTTTCCCGGCAGCCTGAATCATGTCAGACTCGTTATTAATTTTCATGCCCGATAAAATTTCAGCTTCGGGAATATTAGGTGTTATTATCATAGCAAGCGGTAATAACTCATTTGCTAGAGTCTTTATAGCGTCGTCATTAATTAATTTGCTCCCGCTAGTTGCTACCATGACGGGATCTATTACGATATTTTTTGCGTGATATTTTTTCAGGGACTCGGCGATAACGTGTATTAAATCTGAACTTGATACCATGCCGATTTTCACAGAATCAGGGAATATATCCGTAAAAATTGCGTCTAACTGTTTATTCAAGAAATCCGGCGATGACTCAAGAATTCCCGTGACTCCTAAAGTATTTTGCGCCGTCAATGCTGTAACAGCACTCATTGCAAAAACTCCGTTCATTGTCATAGTCTTAATATCGGCCTGAATTCCCGCCCCTCCTGATGAGTCACTGCCTGCAATTGTTAAAGCTGTCTTCATGATTAAATTATTGTCCCTCCTGTTAAATAAAATCTATAAAATTTTTAACGTAATAATCACATATATTTATAATTCTTGCGCGCTTGTCTATATTTGAATTATCTTCGACTCCGACTGTAATAAAATTTGCTGACTTGGCCGTCTTTAATGCATATAAAGCGTCTTCAAACACGGCTATATTATTCGGCTTTAAATTCAAGAAATTTGCGCATTCAATGAAAATTTTAGGCTCGTGTTTATTCGTGTTGAGCTCCGAACATGTAAAAATTTTCGAGAAATATTTATTTATCCCGTTGCGAGTCAATGCTGCCTGCAATAAATTTTGATCTCCTGAAGTTGCTATTACTTTAGGAATATTGAGAGAGTCAAGAAATTTTTTGACTCCCTGTTTTAATTCGACCTCATAATAATAAAAATTTTCGATTATGCGCAGGATTCCTGATTGAATCTCATTCACGGGGAAGCACAAATTATATTTATTCTGCAAATATAAGCAGCCCTGTTCTAAGCTCATGGGATAAAGAATTTCAGCTAAATTTTTTTCAGGGACAATATTTAAAGACTCAAGATAGCGCGAACCTAATTCCCGCCAAATATGCATAGAGTCTAATAATGTCCCGTCTGCGTCAAAAATTGCGGCCTTAATATTCTTATCAAGCAAAATATTTTCCTGATAATTCACGTAAATTCTCGGCTGCCTTCCTGATATTTTCTTGGGCAAAGATCGCGCTTATTACTGCAATTCCCGCAATTCCTGAGTCCTTAAGTTCGGCTAAATTCTGCGTTGTTATTCCGCCTATTGCAACGACGGGAATTTTTACGGATTCACAAATTTGCTTCAAAGCCTCGTGAGTAATATCGACTGCATCAGACTTTGATCCCGTATGAAAGACTGCCCCCGCTCCGAGATAGTCAGCACCTTTTGACTCGGCGATAATTGCTTCCTGCTGCGTCCTGACAGAAACGCCTAAAATTTTGTCATGACCTATTAAAGCCCGCACATTTCCGGCCTCCATATCGCTTTGTCCAACATGAATCCCGTCGGCGTTGATTTCTCTAGCAAGTTCTACATCGTCATTAATAATAAACGGGACATTGAAATTTTTACATAATGCTTGAATCTCTAAGGCCTCGCGCTTGAATTCGTCATGTGATAAATTTTTCTCCCGCAATTGAACGAGAGTCGCCCCGCCTAAAATCGCCTCTTTCACGTCGTCATATAATCTGCGCCCGTTGAGCCAGTATCTATCAGTTACAGCATAAAGCAATAAATCTTGTCTAGAAAATTTCATATTTTGCGCCCCGGTCAAGTTCTTCACTTGTCATGTTATAAATCTCGTCAATAATATTATTGCGATAACTTGAATTGCCGACTCCGTCTTTAAAAGCTAATTCTCCGGCCAAGCCCATTAAAGCCACCGCAGCCGCCGAAGACTCTAATTTATTATCAGGATTTGCCGCGATAAAAGCCGTCATAATTCCCGATAATTGACAGCCTGTCCCGGTTATTCTGCCCATTTCAGGCCGTCCGTTGCGAATCACGTAACATTTTGACGAGTCAGAAACTAAATCAATAGCCCCCGTTAATGCAATAATAGAACCTGAAGACTGCGCAAAATTTTTCACAAAGTCAATCATAAACGCAAGATTATTATCACTTACTGAGTCGGCCTTATCAGCGTCAACACCGTGAGTAGTTCCCGATCCGAGCGCAAGAGTCTTTATTTCCGACGCATTACCCCGAATGACATCAAATTTTATTTCTTTAATGAGCCTTAATGCTGTATTAGTCCTTAATGAGCTGGCACCTGCTCCGACCGGATCAAGCAATAAAACATGGCCGAGTTCTGAAGCCTTTAACCCCGCTTTAAACATGCTCGTAATAGTCCGTGAATTAAGAGTACCGATATTTATATTTAACCCGTTACAGATTTGAGTGATTTCTACTGCGTCATCAGGCTCATCGGCCATTATGGGACTCCCTCCGCAGGCAAGTAATACATTAGCAACGTCATTAACAGTAACATAATTCGTGATATTATGAATCAAGGGCGATTTATTACGCACATTTTCAAGACAGACTCCGAATGACAAAATATTTTCCTCCTTAAAACTTAAAAAATTTCTCAAATGAGCCTGTATTAAATTCTGAAATTCCCTCCGCCGGCATTACCCGGATCAGGTTCTTATGGTCGGAATAATTATTCCCTCTCAGCCTGTAACACAAGCTCCCATTTAATGAACATAATCATAAAATTTTTATAAATTATACGCGTGAATATATATTTTTTGCAAGTCAATCTATCAACTAAAATATTTTGCGCTTGACAGAACTAGATAAAACCTGTAATCTTACATAGTAAACGCCCAAGATATTTTTTACGGGCAAATATTTTTATTATTTATTATTTATTCAGGAGGCTTTTTTTTCATGGCACAGGGTACCGTAAAGTGGTTTAACGAGAGCAAAGGCTACGGCTTTATCACCGCAGACGAGGGCAAAGACGTATTTGTCCATTTCAGCGCAATTCAGGGCGAAGGTTTCAAGACGCTCAACGAGGGACAAAAAGTTTCGTTCGATATCGTAAACGGAGAGAAGGGGCCTCAGGCTGCTAACGTTGTAAAGCTGTCTTAAGTAAGTCAGTCTCCTGCAAACTACCTCGAAAACTTCTATATAGGCAGCAGATGGAATCACTTTGACACAATGATTTATGAGGGATCCTGTGAATGCAAGACCCTCATTTTTTTTTTTTCGAGTTCACAGTTAAGACACAAAAATTTTATTGCGCTATTCTTTCTATCACACATTTATATAAGATCAATCACTAATAAAAAATTTATCGCAAAATCACGCTTTATTCTACTCCCACCCGCCCACCCGCCTGCTTCGCAGACGAGTAGA
>JAFSWW010000074.1 GCA_017444345.1 Synergistaceae bacterium
CGATTATAGCCATGACCCATTTCATTTGTTTACGCAGGAAATTCATAATAGATAAAACCCTCTCTCAAAATTTTATTATCATAATTATAATTACGTATTTCTACGAACTCAAATTTTAGCATATCGGCGTAAATTTTACACACTTGCGAGAGTTTTGCCCTTGTTTTTTTCCGCCGCCGACGGGGTGGGCGGGTGGGAGGAGGCGGCGGACATATATAGCTGTAAAGTTTTAGGGGAGATTCACACACTTGCTAAAGTTTTGCCGGATTTAGTCTCGACTTCAAGATTATTTATTCCCCCCCCTGATGCTTTCATAATTTCGCGTAACATTTGCGCAACTTCTTGAGACTCTGACTCTTTGCACTCACACACTAGAGAGTCATGTACCTGCAAAAATAATTCTCCTTCACAATTTATCATGGCCGTTCTTGCAATGTCGGCCGCTGTTCCCTGTATGGGTGAATTAATTATAGCGCGGTCAAGAGCTGACTTTTTCGCGGGGATCTCGTCAACGGGTCTGATTCGGCCTGATAGAGTCTGAGTATAACCCCGTGATTTTGCTTGAGTGATTATATTATCGATAAAATTTTTAACGCTCGGCACTGCGTCAAAGTAACGAGTCATAATATCTTTTGCTTCCTGCCGAGAAATATCTAATCTTTCAGCCAGCCCGAATGAACTCATACCGTAAAGCAGCCCGAAATTTATCATCTTTGCGGCCCGTCTTAATTCGCTCGTAACAAGTTCAGGAATTACACCGAATACCCATGAAGCTGTTTCCGTGTGAATATCGCGTTTATTATTGAAAGCCTCAATTAATTTTGACTCGCCGGACATGTGCGCAAGTATTCGCAGCTCGACTTGTGAATAATCAGCCGAGACGAAAATATTTTCAGGATTTACAGGAATCAAGCCCGATTTTATTTCATTTGCCCAGTACCCGAATGCGGGAATATTTTGCAAGTTCGGATCTCTGCTGCTGAGTCGTCCCGTTCCTGTCATAGCCGGTTCAAATGTCGTATGAATTATCCCGTTTGAGTCCGCCGCTCTCTGAAAAGGTATAACAAAACTTGTGAGCATCTTTGTTAATTCCCTGTGTTCGAGCAATAATTTCGGAATCTCTGCGCCCGGACATGATATATTATCAGAAATTTTTGCGAGCCTCTCAAGGACTCCCGAATCTGTTGCGTAAGAATTGCCGCTTTTAGTCATTCCTTCAGGGGTAAAGCCTAATTTTTCAAATAAGAGCCATGAAACTTGCTGCGGTGAGTTAAGATTTATTCTGATTCCTGCTGTATTAGTGATAGTTGACTCGATTTCAGTTATACGCGATTCTAGTTTAACTTGAATGCTTGAAAATTTCTCGTGATTTATTCTGACACCGTGAGACTCCATTTTTGTCAAGACCGGAATCAATGGCAAATCTATATTATTCATTATATATTGCAAATTATTATATGACTCGATTTCTGTTTCAAGAGTGCTGGACATTTCCGCGAGAGTTTGTCCCGGATTGCTGCTTTCTTTAATGAATGAGGCTATTTCAGGAAATTTTCGCGCTGTCATGTCAGGATGTAACAAGTAATAAGCCGTCTTCAAGTCCCATAAATTTTTATGCGAGTCAAATAATTCGGGATGATGTGTAAATTCTGCTTTATAGTCAAGAGTCAGAGTCTCAGCTTGAGGCATTACAGAAATTTTTGCGCTTGTATTATTAATTTCGAGTCTTTGAGGCGGAGTCTTAATACTCCCGATTCGATTTAATACACGAGTCAGGCCAAGTCTGAAAGCTAATTTTTCTGCGTTGTCAAAATCTAACTTGCGATTTATGCACTGATTCAAGAATTCATAATCTCCCGTGAAAATGTCTTCTTTTAACCTGATAATATTATCGCGGGTCCATTTTGCGGCATCGAGCCCATAGTCCTGAAGTTTTTTGCGCTGGCTCTTAGGCAGATCATCAAGTGAAGCAAATATATCTTCTAAAGTTGGATATAAAGCTAAAATCTTAGTCGCTCCCTTATCGCCGACTCCGGGGACTCCTTTCACGTTGTCCGACTGGTCGCCCACTATTGCGAGATAATCAGCAAATGATGACGGCATAAAACCGTGTTCTTTCTTGAATAAATTAACGTCGTAGATTTCCGCAAAAGTTACTCCGTGTTTAATGGGACGCATTAATTTTATACCAGTTCCGAGCAGCTGCATTAAATCTTTATCGGACGAAATAATTATGACTTCATGTCCCTGTGATTGAGCGAGCCTAGCAAATGACGCTACAACATCATCAGCTTCTACACCTTCACGAATAAGAACACTACAGCCGAGATAATTTAATAATTCTTCCAAAATAGGGAGTTGAATTATAAAATCTTTTTCAGGGGGAGTGCGATTTGCTTTATATTCTGGTAAAAGTTCGTGCCTGAAAGTCTTCCCGCGAGCGTCAAATACAGTTATCGTACAATCCGGCATTAAATCATCCTGAACGCGGAATAACATATTTATAAATCCCACGATCATCCCAGTCGGAGTCCCGTCCGGAGCAGTGAGTCTAAATTTTACAGCTCCAAATCCCCTATGTGCCAAGCTATGGCCGTCAATGATTACGAATCTTTTAATGGCAAATCACCCTCGCAAAAATTTTTGAGTAAATTATATTGCGTGTGCTACAATTTTTGAAAGATTTTATTTGCGAAAATTTATGAGTCAAGAAAGCAATTTTACTAATACATTTACTAATACAAAAAGTTAATATAATCTATTCATTTACAAGACTTCACAGAGATAAAATTTTTTGTTGTATAGCAATTTTTTTGCGAGAAATTTTTCTTGCTTGAATACACTATAATATGCGCTGAAGGAGTGTATTTTTTTGTGAGTGAGAAATTTTCAAGTTTTGCAGACTTCCTCGAACAAACCGCGAATCAAGACAGGCAATTTTTACGGAGCGATGAACTCTACAAAATTCCCGAGTCTGTCAACGCGCTCGCAAATAGTTCCGGAGGCTGGATAATAGCAGGTGCAGAAATTGACTCACAGGACAATATAATAATTTCAGGACTCGACGAGAATATAAAAATTTTCCGGCCTGATACGCAAATATTTGACTCGCCAGCAAGAATTATAATATTCCCAGTTGAGAGTCTTTCTTGGCACGATAAACCGCAAAATCTCAATAAAAAAATTTTCCGCCGTGTTGAAGGAATTAATTTAATATCAAGCAAATTTTACAGCTCGTTAATGGCCGCTGACTCTCTTGAATTCTCGCGCGATGACTTCCCAGTTGATAATATTTCTCTTGATGACGAATCTATTAAAAAATTTCGTCTCACTGTCATGAAATTTCACGAGCAATATAAATATTTGACTCATAAAAATTTTTTGCGAAAAACTTTTATATATTCCGGTAAGTACTTAACTTTTGCGGGGGCTTTGATGTTCGGTGATTTATTGCGAATCCGGGCCGAACTGAATAACAACGGACAAATTATATCGCTCGAATCAAAAAATATCTGGCGTGCATATTCTGAAATTTTGCCTAGACTGACTTTAAAACTTTCTGACAGGTGCGCAGATTCCTTCAGAGAAATATTTATAAATTCGCTCGTTCACTCTGATTATAATATTGACAATCATATAAATATCACTATAAATTCACGGCCTGCACGAGTAATAATAAATAATCCCGGCACGATAAGAGGCATCACACGAAATTTGCGGCTTCAAAAAATTTTCTCACTTGCTGGAATTCGCACGAACGGACTCGACTTTATAAAACTTTATGATAAATCTTTCAAGCTCAATCAAGACATGTTAAATCTAAGAGTCAGCGCGACTCTTTCACTTGAAGGCAGGAAAATAATTTTATTATAAAGTTTGCATGCATTAACAAAATTTCTTGACTGCTAAATTAATCACTGCTAAAATTTTCACGTAATAAAAAGTTTGATACATAATAAAATTTTTCAACAATAAGGAGATTGACTCAATTGTTCAGGAATAAACGAGCATTTTTGCTTGTGCTTGTGATTTGTGCGCTGATTTTTTCGAGTGTGAATGAATCTCAGGCCGCGAAAAAGAAAAAACGTTATGACGACTGGCGCGGGGTTGCTGCTGACATGGCACTTGAATTTAACGCAGCGATTGAAGATGTTAAAGCCGACAAATATAAAGACGCTTATAATCACGTGAACGACGCATATTTTAAATATTATGAGGTTCAGGGAGTAGAGAGCACTGTAATGTATGCAATCTCGGCAGCAAGAGTCAATCATATCGAGGCACAATTTAGAGACATTAAACACGTTCTATTAGGCAATCAGGAAAAAGAAAAAAGTTTATTGCTCCAACAAATTGAAGATCTCAAGATAAAAGTTTATAAAGACTCAATGGTATTAGACGGGAAGGCAGAAATCAGCGATCCTGACTCTGCAGGACTTGCAATTTACACTGACACAAAAGTTGCTAGACCTGATTTTGCGCAAGTTTCAGAGACTCCGGCTCCGGCTCAAACTCAATCAGACTCACAGCCTGAAAAACGCGCTCCGGTTAATAGGGACTGGCTGACATTCTTGACTGCATTCGGCTTGTTAGTGCGTGAAGGACTCGAGGCGATTCTCGTAATAGTTGCTATTGTCGCGTATTTAATCAAGACTGGAAATAAACACATGCTCAAGGGCGTATATCTCGGCTCATTTGCGGCGATAATTGCGAGCGTGATTCTTGCGTGGGCTCTTGATACTTTAATGGGCGAACAAAGCGGAGTGGCTCGTGAATTGCTTGAGGGCTGGACTATGTTTTTAGCGGTTGCAGTATTATTTTATGTCAGTAACTGGATGCTTTCAAAGGCTGATAATATCGCGTGGGAGAATTACATAAGCGGAAAAGTTCAGCAGTCAATAGACTCAAAAAGTCAGTGGACATTAATTTTTGCGGCTTTTATTGCTGTAATGAGAGAGGGCGCGGAGTTGATATTATTTTACTCGGCAGCTTTCACCGGCGGAATGAGCAATCCCGTTTATATAGCTTATGGAATCGGCGCGGGGATTCTCGTGTTAATTGCCGTCTGGGTAGGATTTAGATATTTCAGCGTGAAATTACCTTTGCGGGCGTTCTTTATGTTCACGAGCATATTATTATTCTTAATGTGTATTTCTTTCATGGGTAAAGGAGTCGTCGAACTCACAGAAGCAGACGTAATAACCGGCTGGACAGTAATTCCCGCTATGAATGGATTTTCCATTGAGATTTTGAGCATTTACGACCGGGCCGAGACTTTGATCCCTCAAATAATGCTCGTTATAGCTGCAATATGGATAATGATTCCGCACATTTTCAGGCGAAAAAAGGATAAATAACCCGTCATGCTAGCTGACTCGGGAAGTTTATAAAAATTTTTGTAGGAGGTAAATATTTATCATGAAAAAATTAATCTTTGCTGTAATGATCTTAACACTTGCATTTAGTGCAGCAGCTTTTGGAGCTCAAGCCGTATCAGTCAAGCCCGGCCAAGCAGGTTTTGAAGAGATTCCCATCGGTGAGACTCAGGTCGGCCCCTATAACGTAGCAGCTGTATATTTTCAGGCAGTCGACATGTACCCGGCCGGTAAAAACCCTTCAAAGGAAGACTCAGACATGCATTTGGAGGCAGATATTCATTTGAAGCCAGCAGACGCAATTGCATACGGATTCGGCAACGGTGAAGACATTTGGCCGGCATATCTCACAGTAAAATATGAGATCGCGAAAATTGACGGCAAAGTCGTAATGGACGGCTCATTTATGCCCATGAATGCAGACGACGGCCCCCACTATGGAGCAAATATCAAAAAAGGTCTTCCCGTCGGTGTATACAAGCTGAAATTTATAATTGAGCCTCCGACTGATTATTTACTTCATACTGACCCGGAAACAGGAGTCCCCGCGAAAGAGAACGCAAAAAATTTCTTCCAGACATATACGGTCGTATTTGATTGGAATTACACAGGGGAGCAATTGCAATAATAAATCAGCGCGCATAATTCATAAAAATTTAACTGGGAGGCTTTGAGGCGATTCAGAGTCTCCCGAATTTATGTATTAAGGAGGAATCGAAAATTTTAAAGTATCTTGTCGCCGTTACTGATCATTTAGCGGCCTTTGCTTTTATGTTAGGAATAATATATAGTTTTTCACGTAGAAAATTTGTTATTATGGCCTCATTACTGGGAATAATTGCAGGTTCAATAATATTTGCGGTGCGTTTATATGATCCTAGAGGCATGAATTTATTATTAATAGCTTTTAATCGCCGCTTAGTAGTGAGTCTTGCTATAATCTCTATAATTTCTATAATTTTCACGAGCTTGACGGCTTTATTCAGGCAAAAATTTTTATGGCTCGCAAATCTTGTATTATTGTCAATTATGATATTTGCTGCGTTTATGTATTTGTTGCCGCCTATACTGCAATTTACGAGGGAATTTATTTATTTCGGTGAGGCAGGTATAAGCACGAACTCAATTTTGCGCGCGCTGGGTTATTCACTGGGAATATTTTTATGTTTATTAATAATTCTTTGCGGCTATGAAGTCCATAAATCTTTGAATACTGCGACTCAGAGTTATATATTTGTGCTCGTGTCATTAATTATATTTGCGCTTGAATATTTTGCGGCGGCCGTTGTTGCTTTACAAAAATTGAAAGTATTAAAAATTTCTGACTCGTTCATGAATATTTCAGTGTTTGACGTTATGATTTGGCATGACTCGAACCCTAACGCGTTTTTATTCGCTGAACTCGGACTCGCTGTCATAATGTTAATATTTGTGATAATTACTCATTTAAGGCCGTCTCACTCATTCCCGAATAAGGCACTATTACGCAAGGAAAAAGCAAGATTGCGAGATTCCCGCCGATGGTCAATGAGTCTGGCAATTTTCGGAACGCTGGCAATTTTTGTTGTTACTGTCTTGCACTATTACGACACAAAGCCCCCCGTTGAGATTCAGCCTGAGCCCTATGATATAGAAAACGGGATAATTTCTATAAAGCTCGAAAATATTTCAGACGGTCATTTGCATAAATTCTCGTATGTTACACCGAACGGCTATGATGTGAGATTTCTTGCTGTCAAGAAACCTGCGGGTAATGCTTACGGAGTGGGACTCGATGCCTGCGAAATTTGCGGGATTGCGGGATATTTTGAGCGCGGTGATGAAGAAGTCGTCTGCAAACGCTGTGATGTAGTCATGAATAAGAATACTATAGGATTCAAAGGCGGCTGTAATCCTATACCGTTTGATTATGAGATAAGAGAAGGCAAAATTTTTATAGATGTGAAAGTTTTAGAGGCTCATGAGAAGAGATTTAAATAATTATGTGCGATTAACATAAAAATTTTTACATGAAAAGAGGCATAAATATATAAAAATGTTCTGGAGAATGGTAAGTAAAACTCTGATTCGTCAAAAAAGTAAAATGTTAATGATCGCTTTCACTGTAATATTAGGAGTCTCGCTCTCTACTGCTATGATGAATGTAATGTTAGGAGTCGGCGACAAGGTTAATCGCGAGTTAAAAGTTTACGGCGCAAATATCACAGTCAGGCACAAGGACGCGGCACTAATGAGCGATTTATACGGCTTAACTGGACTCGGAGTAAATGATAAATTTTTACATGAAGAAGATATTTTGAAGCTAAAAACAATTTTCTGGGGATTTAACATTCTTGATTTTGCCCCTATGTTGGACGGACACGCTATTATGCAAATAAACGGCAGAGTCGCCGGTGATGTATCATTATTAGGAACTTGGCCGGAGAAACACGCAATTTTGTCAACTGGTGAAGAGTTAAATACAGGTTTAAAATCTTTGCGCACATGGTGGGACGTTAAAGGCGAATGGCTTAACGAGAAAGATTCGGACGCTGTAATGATAGGGAATTTGCTGGCCTCAAAAAATAATATACACGTCGGAGATTCTATAACTTTAATAAATAATGGCCTCGTCAAAAATTTTCGAGTCAAAGCTATATTCAATGACGGCGGGAATTCAGACTCAAAAATTTTAATGCCGCTTGAGTCAGTTCAGGAATTTATGAATTTACAGGGCAAAATTTCAAATATTGAAGTCTCAGCACTCACTACACCCGATAATGATTTAGCGAGAAAGGCAGCGCAAGATCCTAGAAGTCTTTCACCCGACGAATACGAAACATGGTACTGCACGGCATATGTCAGCGCGATATGTCATCAGATTCAGGAAGTAATAAGGGACGGAGTCGCAAAACCTGTTAGACAAGTTGCCGAGTCAGAAGGTACGATTTTGAACAAGACGACATTATTAATGATATTGATTACTATTTTAAGCTCAATCGGGTCGGCCCTGGCAATCTCAAATTTAATCACAGCGAGTGTAATAGAACGCAGTCAAGAATTAGGCTTGTTAAAGGCTCTGGGTGCTTATAACTGGCAGATTGCTTTACTCGTACTCGTTGAAGTAATGATGACGGGTTTATTTGGCGGCGTGCTCGGTTATTTTCTGGGAATCGGGTTTGCACAAATTATCGGGCAGACTGTTTTTGGCTCATATATTGAGATTGCTAGAATGGTAATTTTGATTGTAGCGATAATATTATTCTTTGTAACTTTAATAGGAAGTATTCCCGCGATTCGTTATTTAATGGCTTTGAAGCCTACGGAGGTTCTACATGGCAAATAGACAAAAAATGTATATTAAAATGGTAACGAGTTCACTAATCCGCCGAGCATCAAGATTAATTATTGCAGTTCTCGCTATAGCAATTGGAGCTACAATTTTATCGGGACTAGTTACGATTTATTATGACATTCCCGAACAGTTAGGCCGTGAATTTAGATCTTACGGAGCAAATTTGATAATACTTCCTAGAGGTGAAGCAAAGATTACACGTGAAACTCTTGACTCGTTAAAAAATTTAATCGGAATTAATAAACTCGTCGGCATAGCTCCATATCGTTATCAGACGGTAAAAATTAACGAACAGCCATATATAATCGCCGGGACAGAATTAGATCAAGCGCAAAAAAATAGTCCCTTCTGGTACATAGAAGGCAGCTGGGCAGACTCACGAGAAAATTTGCAGGTCATGATCGGCCACGAAATAGCGGAGACTCTAAATTTAAAGCTCGGTGATTCTTTCACAGTACAGGGCGTTAAATACGGCGAACAGGCTCAAGCGTCAGGTCAAAATCTTTCAGCAGTAGAGAATCAAAAAAGGGATTTAGCGCGTCAAAATTTTCACAAGTCTTTTACAGTCAGGGGCATTGTCTCAACCGGTGGAGCTGAAGAGGGATTTATTTTTGCGGATATTGACATGTTAAATAATTTAATCGGCGACACTTTTAGAGCTGACGTTATAGAATGCAGCGTAATAGCAGACTCTCAGGAACTCGAAAAAATTTCAGCAAAAATTGAGCATGATTTACCCGATCTACAGCCCCGTGCAGTAAGAAGGCTGACTCAATCGCAGGATATAGTCTTAGGAAAATTGCAGGCTCTTGTCTTGCTTGTTACAGTTGTAGTATTAATTATTACTATGATTTCAGTATATACGACCATGATGGCAATGGTAGCAGAGAGACGGCGGGAGATCGCGCTAAAAAAGGCACTCGGAGCAGAAAATAAATTTGTCATGAGTGAATTGCTGGGTGAGGGCGTTTTGCTGGGCTTTATAGGCGGCGCATTAGGAGTCTGGCTCGGCTTTGAATTTGCCCAGAGAGTGAGCTTAAATGTTTTCGGGCGGGCTATAAATTTTCAGTGGGCATTGATTCCGGTTACTATAATAATATTTATAGCAATAACTGTAATGGCCTCGATTATTCCCGTCCGTAAAGTAATGGATATACACCCGGCAATAGTTCTTAAGGGCGAATAAATTATGTCGACATATGAACGCAGCAGAAAATTTTACGCATTATTCTACTCCCACCCGCCCACCCG
>JAFSWW010000075.1 GCA_017444345.1 Synergistaceae bacterium
GGACTCACTAAATCGCGAATTATGAGAATATATTTAATATAAAAATTTTCTAGTTTCATGTTTAAATCGCAAAATTTTAGAATATAATAGCAATATTTATCGGGGAGTGAAATTTTTTTACTGCGCATTATATATTTTCTTGCAATTTAAGCGCGGCTCCCATACTTGAAAAAATATAATATTTTATCGGGAGTGAATTTTTACCGTGCGTTTTATCGGTGGATTAATAAAATATTTTGTATACTTGTGCATAATTCTTATAGCAGCGGGAGCGGCCTTATTCTGGTTTGACACTGGGTCGTGGCTCATTTTGCCATTAGCTGAGAGGGCAGGAAATTTTTTCCTTGATCCCTTAAAAATTGAGATTGCTAATATAGACGGCTCTATGCATGAGGGCTATTCACTAAGAGATTTAAAGCTGATTTCAGGCGACGAAGATTTATTTACGTTAAAATATGCTTCAGTGAGTCCTGACTGGGATTTAGTTTTTGACGGCATGGAAGGAGTCCCGTTTATAAAGAGTCTCAACATTCGCGGCATAAGTTCAGACATGAATAAATTAATAGCACTCTCAAATCATTTCGCCGCAAATCCTGATACACGAGAAAAAAATATTAACGAGAACGACTCAGAATCTTTCGCACTCCAAATAAATCCCGTTAATGTAATGATTCAAGATATAAATATTTCTAGTCCTTATTCTAATTTGGCACTGAATGAATTATCACTTAATGAGTCTGGCAAATTGACTCTAATAACTGACATAATTTCGCGGGATAATATTTTGCCGGTTCGATTAAATGCACTTGTAAATCTTGAATCGCTCGATATAACGTCATCGGATTTCAGAATAGGCCAAGCATCAGGAAAATTTACTGGCGGACTTGATCCACTAAAAGCGAATCTAAATATTTCGGCTTTAATGCTTGAAGAACTCTTAAAATTTGCGCCCCCCTTACCCGTAAAACTTTCAGGAAGACTCGACGGCAGAGTCTCGGCAATCAGTGAAGACGGTTATATAAATGCGTCCGGAGTCGTCTCAATGCCCCGTGCTGACATTATGGGAATCCCCCTAAAATTTAGAGTCCCCTTCACATGGACAAAGAATAAAATTTTTGCGCTGGATAAAGCCTCATTCAAGACTAATGCAGCAAGATTGAATTTAACGGGCTCGGCAAATATTGACACTATGAACGTGAAAGCAAAGGGCGAGGCAATAAATTTGTCATTATATGAACTTGGCCGGATGTTTGCCCCTGAGGTCGGCTTAAAAGGTGAGGGAGGCCGCATAAATTTTGATCTTGATACGATAATAGGCGATAATATTTTTTCCAATACAAGGGCCGATATATCTTCAGAAATACCGTTTATATCAGCAGCAGGAATAAGAATTCTTAACGCTTTTAACGCAAAATTGAAACTTGCACCGAGAGAGACTCCCCGTATATCACTGGGCGGAGAAGTATTCGGCGGTAAATTATTTGCGCGCGGTGAGGCAGAACAGGACAAGGAAGGAAATTTTAAGCCTCAAGCAGTAATTTCTGTTGTGAATCTCGATATAAACACGTTATTAAAGGCATTCCCTAAAATCGCTAAATCCATTCAGAAACCGGCCGGAAAAGTTACAGCAAAATTTATAATTCCCGACAATTTACGAATCACCGGCAAAATTACTTCTGACAAAATCAGCGCGCAGGGAATAACTCTCACAAAATTATTAGCTAATATAATTTACGATCACAAAGGAAATCGGGCAATTCTTGAGAGTCTTTCTGCTAATCTCGGCAAGGGCTCAATAAGCGGCTATGCAATGGCAAATCTGAAGACTACATCATTTAATGCGAAATTGAACGCTGATAATTTAGACGTTCGGGCGATCCCTGATTTAAAGCAAGTTACAGGATTATATAATTTACGTGCGGACGCGTCGGGACGTTATGCAAACATGAATTCTATAAACGTGAGGGCTCATTTAACCGGGAAGAATGCGGGCTATTCAGGGACTCGATTTGGAAATATTGACGTGCCTATAACTTACGCGAATAATCATTTAACAATTTCAGGAGCAAAGGCAGCTTTACCGGGTGGCGCATTCAATCTCAAGGGAATTATAAATCTCGTCAACCTCTCGAATCCCGGACTCGATATAGCAGCGTCGACTCAGGGAATAAATATCGCTGACACAATGAGAGCATTTAATTTACAGGATAAATCTATGCCGATTTCAGGAAAAATTACGGGCGGGCTTAACATTAAAGGCTCGTTAAATAATGCGAGTGTGAATGCTCATTTACGTGCTGAAAACGTCAAAGCGGGCAATCTCGTAAATATTCCCAGTGCCATATTAGAAGCTCAAGGAAATACGCAGCGGGTCAATGTAAGCAAGCTCACAGCAAAAATTAACGGCTCAGATATATCGGGGAAGGGCTCGCTCAAGATAAATCAAAAAAATTTCATGAACAGTGCACTAGACATTAAGGCAAATATCAAGAAATTAGAATTAAAGCCGTTACAGCAGTTATTCATGAAGACTCCGGTAGTAAACGGGCAAATAAACGGAGATTTGACGGTAAAAGGGACTCTCGCTAAACCTCAGGCAGAAATAAAGACAGCTGGGCCGATCTATTACGGGATAACTAAACTTGAAGATATTGCCTTAAAATTGAGTTCTCCGGGGACTGATAAATATTTAATTAATACATCACTAAGAATTGACGACTTTAAACCTGCTTCAGATACATTATTGACTAAGAAGGGCGGCAAATGGGCGTATAGTATCGAGACAAAGCCGTTAGATTTAAACGCAGCTATAGAGTCTCAAATGTCGTCATTAAGCGGCATAGTGAAGGGTTCGGCGGTCTTGAAAATTAACGGAGTCGCTGATGATACTTCACCGATAAATATAAATCTCTCGTCAAAAACTGTGAAAGTTATCGACAAGGTCAAAATCGAAAATATAAATCTTCCGTTAGTATTTAATCCTGCAAAAAATAATGTCGTCATGAAAAGAGGCCGTGCAGTAATCAGCGGCGGTGAAATAACTTCAAGCGTAAATGTAGATCTCAATAAAAGAAAGTGGGACGGAATTATAAAAGTTTCTCATTTAGATTTTGGGAATCTGTCAGAGCCTTTCATGCCGGAAGGTGAAATCGTCGGGAAGGTTGACGCGGACGCAATGATTAAAGGCACGTTCGGATCAATGCCGACGAGTTTTGCTAATGGGAAGTTTGTGACGACTCCGGGATATATTCACAAAATGGATATTATTAATAGAGTCTCACCCACTAAAAAAATTACGTTCGAGAAAATCAACGGGAGTTTTTACTGGAATGGGACGGATTTATTTTTGAATCCCGGAACTGGAGCGCGTGCAGGTAAGGACGAGCCTTTATATAGATATTTCACTATAAACGGATCTGCAGGAATTCCCGGAAAGGGTTTGCGGCTTTATTGTGACGGGCGATTTGACTTGAAAATTTTAGATCAGTTACTCGGCGCAATGAAAGGAGTCTTTCAATACATGACGGGGGGACTCACGGGCAATGTTTTACGAGATGCGGCAGGGCGGGTACTGGGCATTAAGAAACGAGATTATCAAAATGTTACGTTTACGCTTGCTAATTCGTGGCAGAAGTTGCAATTATTAGACTTGAAAATAACAAAGCCCATAGAAGAATTTTTGCCGATTAACGCATTAAACAAGAATGAAGAACAGCAGAGACAAGATACAAAGTTTCAATTACAGCTGAAATTCCCAGCAGGGCCGGGCGGAGACAGCGCAGAGGACGAATCACCGGCAGATCAATTTAAGCAGCAATTAATCGACAATTTATTTAATATCGGGCGATAATTCACGTAAATAACCCTTGACAAATCAAAAGGAGGCATATTCATAATGATAATTGAGTCAGGAGTCAGGAGTCAGGAGTCAGGAGTCAGGAGTCAGGAGTCAGGAGTCAGGAGTCAGGAGTCAGGAGTCAGGAGTCAGAGTTTATTACTTTGACTATTTGCGCGTGTTAGGAGCTTTCGCAGTAATAATTTTACATGTAAATTCAAAATATTGGTATTTGCTAGATATAAATTCGTTTGATTGGCAAGTAATAAATTTCTATCATGGTGCAGTAACTCGCTGGGCTGTTCCTGTATATGTAATGATGAGCGGCGCATTATTTCTCGGTCGTGATGTCCCATTGAGGAGGCTTTACGGCAAAAATATTTTAGGGATATTTACAGCGTTTATATTTTGGTCATTAATTTATTCGATCGCTATATATTTCAAGTCAGGCAGCGCAGAAGAAGCCCTAACACATTTTGTAAATGGTCATTATCATTTATGGTTCTTGCACATGATAATAGGATTATATATGATAGTGCCATTCATGAAGAAGGTCGCGGAGTCAAAATTTCTCACAAAATATTTTCTTGTGTTATCGCTTATATTCGTGTTTATAATTCCTTCGATGATATATTTAAATAAAATTTTTGCGTCTGAAATATGGAGCTTTACGAACAGTTTTGTTAATAAATTTTCTCCTGCGTTAATTTCAGGCTATACAGGTTATTTCTTGATCGGCTATATATTAAATAATATTGATATTTCGCCCAAATTGACGCGTTTTATATATCTCGGCGGCATAATTGGATTTATGGGAGCAATATTTATTTCTGAATATTTATCAATTATCACTAACAAGCCAAATCAATTTTTTAACATGCCATTAACTATTACTGCATTACTTGAAAGCACAGCAATATTTTTATTTTGCAAGAAAAATTTTAACCGGCCTTATAAATTTATAAGAACTCTATCAAAATATACTTTCGGGGCTTATCTCGTACATCCTGCAGTAATATTTGTTATAAGAAAACTGGGGCTTGATTTCTCAATGACTAATACGATTATATTTGTGCCAGTTACAGCAATTTTTGTATTTATAATCTCGCTTATAATATCAGGAATCCTGAATCATATTCCCGTCTTAAATAAATATATAGTGTAATAATCTAATTCGGGCGGGCTGGGTGGGAGAAATTTTTTATTTCTTGATATAATATTCATATGGCTAATTTA
>JAFSWW010000076.1 GCA_017444345.1 Synergistaceae bacterium
CCTTTAGCACCGAGATTAAACACGCGTTCTAAATCTTTCTTGTCCCAGATTCCTCCGGCTGCAATTACGGGAATATCGCATTTCATTTCTTCTGCTACATATTTGACAACATCGGGTACAGCTTGTTCGAGTCTCAATGCCGGGTCGTAAACTTGTTCAATAGTGCTCGCTCCTAAGTGCCCTCCTGCTGTAGCTGGTTCCTCGACTATAAAAGCGTCGGGGAGGCGGTTATATTTTTTCTCCCAGTGCCGAGTAATTAAACTTGCAGCTTTTGCTGAACTAACAATCGGGACTAATGCAACATCGGGAAAATCTTTCGTGTAGTCCGGAAGTCTTAAAGGAAGTCCAGCACCCGAAATTATTATATTTGCTCCGCCTTCAGCAGCTGCTCTCACCTGCCTGTCATAGTCAGTCAATGCGACCATGCAATTAACTGCGATGATTCCATTTTGACCGGCGATATCTTTTGCGCGCAGGATAGCTTCTTTCACGACGATTTCATTTGCTTCAAAATAGTTGTGCTTTTCAGGGACAAACAGCGGCGAATTATGAGCGAGTCCAACGCTGGCTATAGTCCCAATAACGCCGAATTTTGCTGCGTGTCCTGCCAGATTAGGGCCGGATATGTCGACTCCCATTCCTCCCTGTATTAAAGGATAGCGAGGCTGATATTTTCCGATTCTTAAAACAGGCATTGATTGATTCACCTGAGTAACACACTCCTTGAGTAAAATAAATTGCTTGAAGTATATCACGTGAGCTGTAAAAGAATATAAGCTGTAATCATTATTTTTTTGCTGTGATAAATAATTAGCCGGATTTAATATATAATTTATTCGTCAATAAAAATTTTTCAGAGAGGAATTGATATTTATGGGAGATTCAAGCATACAGCCTGAACTTTACGAGTCCGGGCCGTCAAAATTTGAGTGGGCATTAGCATTTATTGTGTTAATAGTGCCGTTTATGTCGTTCTGTTATATTGATACGAAATGCATTATAGCGTATGAAATAAAATTTGCTCAAGCCATATTAAATTTTGATCTCAAATTAGCCTATGACATGCAATATTTTAAAGACTTACAATTGGCCTTGTCGAATTGGGATTTGCCATTAAATTTTACGTTTGGAATCTGGGGAATACCGTTATATTTATGGTCATGCAGGAGCGGTGAGCTTGTGATAAATTTTCATGAAAGTTTTTGGCAGATACTATACGGAAAAAGTATATTGCTGATTGCGTTTATTTTCTCGGCTGTTCTCGTGTATAAAATTTGTCGTGCGATAAATATTAATCCGCAAAAATCGCGTTGGGGAGCATATATTTATTTTACGTCGTCGATGTCAATAAATGTAATAAGTATCATAGGTCAGAGCGATATAATTTGCGTGTGCTTGACTTTATTGGGAGTGCTGGCTTACATTAAGAACGAGGATAAAAAATTTTTGTTCTGGTTTATAATCGGCTCACAGTTTAAGCAATACGCGTTTTTTGTGTTTGTGCCATTGTTATTATTGCGCGAGAAGAATTTATTTAAGATTGCGGGAAAAATATTTTTGCTGGCTGCTGTAACTATAATTTGCAATATACCGTTTATGCTTGTTCCGGAAGCTGCGAAGGCTCGTGCGGGTTTTACTGCTGAGATGCTAATAAAACTTTTAACAAATAGAATGCAGTTATTTCACGGAAGCGCGCCCGTTTTTGTAGTAATGTTAGGTTTATTATGTGTATATTGCTGGCTTCATAAATTTAGCAATAAATCAGACAAGGACGAAATTAATCACCAGACAATTTTTACAGCTATGCTTGCTATGATAATTTTATTTACGAGTTTTCCGACTTATCCTTATTGGCCTATACACATGATCCCATATTTAGCGATAATGACTGTATCGAGTCATATAGATTCACGAAAATTTTTATTGTTAGAATCGC
>JAFSWW010000077.1 GCA_017444345.1 Synergistaceae bacterium
ATATAATGAAGGTAAAATTTGACGAACTCAAAGCAATTACTAAGCAGGCATTCTTAAATCTCGGACTCAGTGAAGAGAATGCAGAAATTTGCGCACACGTTCACTGCTCATCAAGTGCCGACGGAGTCGAGAGTCACGGAATGAACAGAGTCCCCCGTTTTGCTGAATACGTAAAAAAAGGCTGGATTAACGTTAATGCTAAATGCGAACTCGTGAAAGCTAAGGGAGCAGCGGAAAATTATAACGGTCATTTGGGAATCGGAGTAATTAATGCTTTATTCTGTTCAGACAGGGCTATAGCACTCGCAAAGGAACACGGGATCGGACTCGTTTCTCTGAAAAATACTACTCACTGGATGAGGGGCGGCACTTACGCTTGGAAGATGGCCGAGTCAGGTTTTGTCGGAATAAGCTGGATCAGCACAGAAAGCTGTATGCCCATGTGGGGGAGCGATGTCGAGAGCGTCGGCAATAACCCATTTTGTTTAGCAATCCCCCGTGAAGACGGTCAAATTGTCGTCGATATGGCAATGAGTCAATATGCATACGGAAAATTAGGAGTTTACAGGCTCGCAGGTAAGCAATTACCATATCCGGGCGGCTTTGATAAAGAAGGCAATTTAACGACTGATCCCGCAAAAATTGAGGAATCCCGGCGAATCCTTCCCACTGGCTACTGGAAAGGAACGAGTCTTGCTATAGCACTTGATTTAGCGGCCGCAGCAATTTCTAACGGGCTTGTAGGTTCTGACATGGACGGCGAAAATTATAGAGGCAGCTGCACGGGCTGTTCACAAATTTTTATAGCGATTGATCCGTATATGTTCGGGACTCATGACGAGATTCAAGAAAAATTAAACCGCCGAGTCAAAATCGCTGACAGTGCCCACCCGATTGACCCGTCCCGCCCCGTGAAATGTCCCGGAGAAAGCACTATTTTACGCCGCAAAAAAAGCATGTCAGAAGGCGTGCAAGTTGATGATATAATTTTTGAACAAGTCAAAGCGCTCGCAGAAGGTCGGGAATTTGCCGGCCATATCGAGTAAATTTTTATAGGAGGGGTAAATTTATTATGTTCACAGGAAATATTAAGGAAGCTGCAAAGTACGATTATCTCGCGGAAAAGTTCAAGCTCGGTTATAAGTGGCTTGCGGAGAATGACGTTAAGTCAATGGCCTTAGGGAAGTACGAAATTTCAGGCGATGACGTTTTTGCGCTGGTTCAAAGCTATGAGACTCAGCCGGAAAAAGAACGCAAATTTGAGACTCATGACAAATATTTTGATATTCAGTATATGCTTGAGGGCTCGGAGATGTTCGGGGTTTGCGCTCGTGAGGGCTTGAAATTGACGGAGGATCTGAAGGATGAGGACGTTAAATTCTATGAAGATCCGGAACTTTACGGCATGGTATTGCTTAACGAGGGCGAATTTATTGTAGTCTCGACTGAAGAAGCTCATAAGCCGAGATGTGCAGCAGGTAAGCCCGCGAAAGTCAGAAAAGTTGTTATTAAAGTTAAAGCGTAACAAGCATAAACAGGAGGAAATTTTATCATGAAAACTGTATACGATTTAGGCGGAGGCTTAAGACTCGTAGATTTGTCAAAACTTGTTGACCCTGCTACGGAGACTCGGCGCTGTAAATTGCATAGATTCAACACTGGCGGGCCGATTCCTGATTTTCACACGAATGTTGACATTATGACTCATTTAGGAACTCACGCGGAATGTCCCTATCATCATAATGACGACTGGCCGGATGTTACTGGAGTCCCCCTGACTACTTTTGTAGGGCGCGGCGTTTATGTTGATTTCAAGGAGTCATGCGCTCCGAACTCGCATATTACTGCCAAAGATTTAGACCGTGAAGCCAAGAAAGTACGCGAGGGCGATATTGTAATAATTGACTCGTCGTATAAATTGAATCCCTTCACGCCTGACACTAACACGGAGAAAGACAAAAGATTATTCGTGAACGGTGAGACTGCGGAATGGTTCAAAGCTAAGAAAGTAAAAGCTGTAGGATTCGGGGACGGCGTTTCTATTGAGAATTGCAACGAGGACGTAAAGCCATTTCACGATATTTTGCTTGCTGAAAATATTATATTTATTGAAGTCTTGAAAAATTTAGAGAGCCTGCAAAAAGATGTATTCTTTATGTCATTTGCGCCGCTTCCAATCGTGGGACTTGACTCTAGCCCTGTTCACGCATATGCAATTGAGGGTATAAAGGAGTTTTCCGAATAATGAGAATCGCTGTAATCGGTGCGGGGGCAATGGGTTCAATTTACGGCGGGAGATTATCACAGCACAATGAAGTATATTTAGTTGATACAAATCCTACAGTAATTGAGACTGTGAACTCTCAGGGCTTAACACTTGAGGAGAACGGCGAAAATAAAATCTTTCACCCTAAGGCAATAGCAAGCACTGAAGCTCTTGAGCCTGTTGACCTGATTATATTATTCGTGAAGGCTTTATATTCACGCGCGGCACTTGAGAGTAATAAACATTTAATCGGCCCTCATACTTATTTATTGACATTGCAAAATGGCTCAGGGCATGAAGATATTTTATCGGGCTTTGCTAGCTCTGACAGAATCATAATCGGCACAACTGAAGACAACGGCGCAGTAATAGCCCCCGGACATATCAGGCACGGCGGGAAGGGTAATACAAACGTGGGAATGCTCGTTAAAGATTCTGACTCGTTTTTGCCCAAATTGAAGGAAGCTTTTGACTCATGCGGCTTTAATGTCAGGATTCACGAGAATATACAGCAATTAATTTGGAATAAATTATTTGTAAATGTCGCTTTGAGTGCAGTAACAGGCGTGCTTAAATGTGAAATCGGCTTTATAACTGATAACGAGAATGCTTTTACACTCTCTAAAAAATTATTACATGAGGCCGTAACAGTAGCACACGCGCTAAATCTCAAAGCAGACGAGGACGAATTACTTGACGAGATTAAGGAAGTCGCGAAAAATTCCCCGCATGGTATCACGTCAATATGTGCAGACATGAGAGCGGGCCGGCGCACTGAAGTAGACACTATAAGCGGATCAGTTGTGAGAGCTGCTGCAAAATGCGGAGTCCCTGTTCCTTGTCATGAATTTATCGTGAATTTGATTCATGCTATGGAAAATATAAAGAATTAAATTTTTATGAGGTGAAAAATTTTCATGAAAGCAGTACGAATTATTGAGCCCTTCAAGGTTGAATGCATTGACGTACCAAAGCCCGAACCTAAAGAAGGCCAAGCGTTATTAAAGATTATGGCTGCGGGGATTTGCGGGTCTGATATAGGCGCGTTCAGAGGCACAAATAATCTCGTGAGTTATCCCCGAATCATAGGCCATGAATTATCGGCTGTAATCGAGTCAATTCCTGCTGATAATCCAAAAGGTTTAAAGCCGGGCGATAGAGTCGTTGCTGAACCATACATGTTTTGCGGGAATTGTTACCCCTGCAGAATAGGCCGCACAAATTGCTGCACTCATATGCAGACGCTTGGAGTTCATAGAGACGGCGGAATGTGCGAATATTTTTGCCATCCTGCAAATATGCTCGTGAAGATTCCCGACGGAATGACATGGGAACAGGCGGCAATGGCCGAGCCTTTGACTATCAGTTTGCACGGGATTCACAGGGGCGGACTCAAAGAGGGCGAATTTTGCGCAGTTATAGGAGCAGGCCCGATCGGTTTAGCTGCTGCAATGGCTGCACAGGCTTATAAGGCACACGCGATTTTAATCGATATAGTTCAAGAAAGACTCGATTACGCTAAAAAAGTCGGCATTGAGTACACTATTAATTCAGCAAATGAGAACCCTACAGAGAGAATCGCAGAAATTACGGGCGGCGACATGGCTCAATTAGTCGTAGAGTGTTCCGGGGCAAATGCTCAAATCAGGGCAGCTCTTGATTATGCCTCACACGCAGGCAGAATTACTTTAACAGGCTGGCCAAAGAAAGAAACGAGTCTCCCGACTGATTTAATCACGAAAAAGGAATTAGACATCAGGGGCGGACGTAACAGCGCGCATGAATTCGAGGAAGCATTAGAGTTAATTCACTCAAAACGCGTTGACATGGAGAAATTATTAACAAAAGTAGTATCAGTTGAAGACGCTCCGGCCGCTATAATTGATATCGAGAAGAACCCCGGCAATTATATGAAGGTCATCGTTAAATTTTAAGTGAAATAATAATATTTATTCCCCTGTTGAGAGAGTAAAATAAATCTTTCAGCAGGGAATTTTTTTTTGCGAAATAGTGTATAATATCGAGAAAAATTTTTATGAAGGAATGAATTAATCAATGAGTAAAGATTTAGCACTAGAAAATTTTGATGTTGATGTTGGAATTCAGACACAAGCGCACGAAGAGTATACACCGGCTGACGATGATAAATTAATGGAGGTTTCGCGTCGTCTCATTAATAAGCACATGGAAGCATATAGGGCACTCGGCAATGCATAATTTAACAAATTTAACAGTTGAACAAGTTATTAAGCTGCACACGGATTTAGTAATGGCATCAGGAGGCAGCGACGGCATAAGAGATATGGGACTTCTTGACTCGGCAGTTAATGCCCCGTTTCAGTCGTTCGGCGGCTATGACGTTTACCCGACAATTTACGAGAAAGCGGCACGGCTGGGCTATGGTCTTGCACAAAATCATGCATTTATTGACGGCAATAAAAGAATCGCGGCTCATGCTGTGTTGACTTTCTTGTCATTGAACGGGATAGAGATAGACTGCACAGAGTTTGAATTATTCTCGTTATTCTATAAGCTGGCAGCCTCTGAAATCTCCTTTGAAAATCTCGTCGACTGGATAAAGACTCACGAAGCCCACTAAAAAATTTATTGTCTCGCCGTTAATCCCCCGTCAACGCACAAAATTTGACCCGTTATAAAATCTGCTGCCTCACTGCATAAAAACAAAGCCGCCGCCGCAATGTCCTTTTTCTGCCCGATTCGTCCTAATGGTATACGATTTATTAAACTCTCATAAAAAATTTTATTATCAAGCTGAAATGAATTTATAGGCGTTCTCACAAATGTCGGTGCTATAGCGTTCACGTTTATATTATATTTGCCCCATTCACATGCGAGCTGCTTTGTGTACATGTTTAATGCGCCTTTGCTCGTGCAGTATGCAATATAGTCTTTATCGGTGCCGATTATGCTTTTAACTGAAGAGAGATTTAATATTTTGCCGGATCTCTGAGGAATCATGAATCTCTTCCCGGCCTCGCGTGTTACATTGTGAAGCGCGTTAATATTCAAGTTCATAACGTCAAGAAATGAGTCAGAGTCATAATCTTCAGCAGGTTTTAAAATATTTTTGCCGGCACAATTTACAAGAATATCGAGTCTATTAAATTTATTAGCAATCTCGGTAAATAGTGAATTAATAGAGTCCTGATTCGTGATGTCGCATTTAATAGCGTAAAAATCTTGTGAACTCTCAACTTTTCGGCCGCAAATAATAACACTCGCCCCCGCCTCCCTGAAAATTTCAGCTACAGCAAGTCCGAGTCCTCCGTTACCTCCTGTTATGAGCGCAATTTTTTTATCAAGTGAGAAAATATTTTCAAGCATGATTTACTCCCTTTTTCCTCCTGTTTATATGTAATCGAGTCAAGCAAATAATTAAAAATTTTCTCCATTGCCGAGTCCTGTATAAATTCCGGCGAGTCTTTAATTCCCCCGTGAAATGTCTGTGTTATCTCCATCTGCGAAAAAATTAAATCAAATTCAGGCGGCTGGCCTAACAATCTATCACCGAACGACGCAAGAGCCTTTAAATATTGCACGTCCCACTTTGGCACGATTGCTAAATTTATTACTGGGACATTATATTTGCGATAAATTATATCATCGCTTTCGGGTAAATATTTCACGAGTTCCGCATTATGTCTTGAGAGTAAATTTTTATTAGTGAATCGCTTTATATTCCCCTTTATTGTGATTACGTCCCCGTAACCGCATAAATCAAGATTTATTATTCCCTTAAGAGCCTTCAAATTATGAGTCTGGGCGTAAAATTTTGCTCCGGCGTGATGTGTTTCTTCTGCGTCAGTAAATAAAAATTTTGCGGGAATCTTTTTCGCGCTTAACTCTTTATATAAATCAATCAATATGCAAATTGCCGCTATATTGTCATTTGCTCCGGTGGAAAGCCTGTAATTATCATAATGAGCCGAGAATAAATATTTATAATTCTGCCCTGACTCGAACTCATAATTAATTATATCCTGATTATTTTGCGATTCGTAATTAATGCCCTCAGACGATAAAACATTTTCAAGTGCTTTGCGCCGCTGGGATAATTCAGGGATCGACAAAATTTTTATATATCTATTAATAGCAGGCATTTAACGGGACTTTGATAACTATTTTGCGAATCTTTGCGGGAATATTATTTACAGCAATTGCCGGGACGTGAACATCCCACGGAAAATAAATAGCAAACGTGCCTATTTCTAAAGGTATTATGCCTTCACGGACTCTGTCATTATTCTTGTAAAATAAAATATCGCGCGGAGTGTTCAATAAATCCTCGTCAATTATATTATTGCCGTCATCGTTGTAATAAGCTGCATTTTCCGGCCCTCCTGAGCATAAAAATTGAACGTCTATAAATTTCCGGTGAATCTCAGGGCGTAAATTCCCGCGTGAACTCGTCTCAATGTCTAAGACCTGCAAAATCATGGAAGTATCAGCAAGTTTTATATCAAATTTTCCGGGCTCGTGTTTTGCTAAGTCGTTATCTTTGAGAAATCTTAACGCAGCAGCAAGGGGAGCAGGTAATAATTTTAACTGTGTCTCGAAAAACTCATTATAAATATTTCCATATAGCATAATAGAATCGCCTCGCATAAATATAAAAAAATTCTCCCCTGCAATTATACAGGAGAGAAATACAAATTTTTATACTTATTCAGCAAAAATATCTGATGTAGAAATATTAGGCTCTATAAATTGACCTTCTATAGGTTCGGGAGCTTTTTTCCGAGTCGGCTTGTAAGTTATGCCCCTGAATGGCTCTGCTCCTGTTCCTGCTGGTATTAAATGCCCTATGATTACATTTTCCTTGAGTCCGTTCAATGGGTCTAACTCGCCTTTAACAGCTGCACCGGCTAAAACCTGCGCAGTTTGTTGGAATGATGCCGCGCTCAAGAAACTATCTGTAGCAAGTGCCGCCTTAGTGATTCCATGTATGAACGGTTTGCATTCCGGCATTTCACGCATTTTGCGGACAAAAGTATAATCCCTGATTAAATGATACTCATCGGCTTTAGCATTTGCTGCACGAGCTATTATCTCAAGAGGATTCAATTTCGCAATTTCTTCAATTAACGAGGCTTTAAGCTCCATTCCCGGCCTAAATTTAAATCTTTCGTCGTCGTCTTCTTCCTCGTCTTCTGATTCTGATTCGAATATTGACTCAGATATTGCGGGTTCAGGTGTCGGCTTTGATTTAGCTTTAACTTCAGGTTTTGCGGGAGTCATTGCTAAAATTGGCGAGTCGTCCTCGTCATCGTCCTCAAAAAGTGCTGATATATCTTCAGGTTCCGGCTCGATTTCGGGCTCGTTTTTCTGTTCGGGAGCGGGTTCCGGCTTTGATTCTGAAATTTGCGAGTCCTCAGGCTGTTCGAGTTTTCCGACTTTGATTTCAACATACTTAATGAGTGAAGGATCTTCAACTTTTAAGTCAAGCAAGATTTTATTTCTTAATTTGCCCATTAAGAGCTTAATTAATACGTCTTGACGTGTAACTCTGCCGTCTTCAGTCTCAATCACTTGAATCTTACCCGTCGCAAAATCTTCTATAACTTGAGCGTCAATATGCCGGCCTGTTGCTTCTCCGTCCTCAAATAATTCTTTGTCCCATAATTCTTTATTCATGAGCAATTTTTTCATAGAGTCAATTATGTCAACTTTCTCTACTGCGCTCCAGACTTTAACGTCTCTGATTCCGCTGTCTGACATGTCTTGAGCGTATTTATCACTCAATAAAGTATCTTGAGGCTGAATTAATCTCGTTCCCGTCATGACATCTTCAGCGGCCCATTTATTATTAGTGATTCGAGTCAAAGTGTCCCTGTCTCTAACACGGATTATAACGGGATCTCCTGATGTTATCTTTCTAAGTTCATCGCGGCCGAGTTTGACACCTTTTTTGACTTTGCCTTTAGCCGTCTTGACATCACGAACGAGCCTCAAGCCCTCCATTTTTTTACGGAAAGCAGCCCGGCCGAGTATAACGTCAACAATTTGATCTTCATGCTGTATAGTGAGCATATTAACAGAACTTCCGGGAGTCAAAATTTTCGTCAATGCTTCCTCGTCTAACTCTTTGCCTATAAATTCCTGCGTTTCCTCGTCGACTCTATCAGCGTCAATTAACAAATCGCCCTCAAATGAGTCAAGAGCTGTCTTGATTCGCTTCTCGTTATCGTCAATGATTTCGGCCTTAACTTTTTCGACTTCGTCCTCGAATACCATATCACCGGCAACAAATGAAGTATCGCCCTCTTCAATGACTCTGACTTTGTTTAACGGTGCAACTTTACGCAAGATTACTTCAATATGTTTATTATTTATGCTGACACCCTGAGAGTGATAGACATATTGAATCTCGTCAACTAACATTTTTTGCACAGCGTCGAGTCCTTCAACTTCTAATAATTGCTGAGGGTCAACGCTTCCTTCTGTTAAAAGAGTATCTTTCGAGACTTCCGCGCCCTCTTCTATATCTTCTCGAATCTCTTGGCCTGAAGGTATAGCGTGAGTAATTTTTTCTGTGCCGTCATCGTTTGAGATAATGACTTTGCGCTTGCCTTCATTTGAGCGGATTTCTTCAACATGGCCGTCAATCCCTGCCAAAATCGCAACTTTTCTCGGCCGTCTGACTTCAAATAACTGTTCGATTCTGGGAAGACCCTGCGTAATGTCTTCAGCTGAACGGACTCCGCCCGTGTGAAATGTTCTCATTGTTAATTGCGTACCGGGTTCGCCGATTGATTGAGCAGCAACGACTCCAACAGCCTCACCGATCGGGACTAACTGACGCGATGACAAATCAGTGCCGTAACATTTCTGGCAAATTCCTTTTTTGAGCGAGCAAGCGAGGGGACTTCTTACCCAGACTTCATTAATTCCGGCTGCCTCGATTTTCTTTGCGAGTCTCTCTGTTATGATTTCACCGGATTTGACAATTAATTCACCGTTCGCGCTTATGTCATGTAATGAAGTTCTGCCGGCGATTCTGTCAGCTATACCGATCATTACTTTGCCTTCACTTAATAAAGGCCTTATGCTTATTCCCTTATCAGTCCCGCAATCATGCTCAGTAATAATTAAATCCTGCGAGACATCAACAAGACGGCGGGTCAAATATCCTGATTTAGCAGTTCTCAAGGCCGTATCAGCGAGTCCCTTTCTTGCTCCGTGCGTTGAAATAAAGTACTCAAGCATATTCATACCTTCACGGAAATTTGCAGTAATGGGATAATCTATTGTCTTTCCGGTCGGGTCGGCCATGAGTCCGCGAATTCCTGCCATTTGTCCCATTTGACCGAGTGAACCTCTTGCGCCGCTATCTACCATCATTCTAACGGGATTATCGAGACTCATATGTTCCTTAATTTTTTCTGCTATAGTCCGAGTTGCCTCAGCCCATAATTTACTCTTCTGATCTAAGTATTCATCATAAGTCAAGAGTCCCATTTCGTAATTATCTTTAGCGATATTATCTTCAGCTTGAGTCTTGCTGGTGATAACTGCTTTCTCGTCGGGAATTCTTACAGCCTGAACGCCAAAACTTATTCCGCTGCGTGCTGCCCAGTGATAGCCGAGTGCTTTAATTTGATCTAACATTTCAACGACTCCGGGTCTATCAACTTGATCATAAGCGTCATCAAGTAATCGGCCGATTCGTTTTTTATCGAGCTGCTCATTAACGAATCTCAATTTAGGAGCGATTTTATTATTGAACATGACTCGGCCGGGACTCGTCTCAAAGAATACAACGCGGGGATTTCCTTTAATTGACTCGGCATTGTCAACGATTACAGCGCCGCCGTTATGAGTATATTTGCGCCTGCCCTTAAGATTCGGCCATAATTCGGGATTCTCTTTGAGCCAGATTCGTGCGTTTACGTGGACTGCTCCGTGAGAAATTGCGCTCATAACGTCATCCATGTCAGAAAAATGCATACCCTCGCCCTTGAGTCCGTCTCTCATGTCAGTCAAATAATAAACGCCTAAAACTATATCTTGAGTCGGAGTTACAACGGGTTTGCCGCTCGCTGGTGATAATAAATTATTAGCTGACAGCATTAACAATCTTGCTTCGGCCTGAGCTTCAATGCTTAATGGAACGTGAACGGCCATTTGATCCCCGTCGAAATCTGCATTAAACGCCGTGCAGACCATAGGATGCAATCTTATAGCTTTACCTTCCATTAAAACAGGCTCAAACGCTTGAATTCCTAATCTGTGCAAAGTGGGAGCGCGATTTAACATAACGGGGTGATCCTTGATTATATTTTCGAGAATCTCCCAGACTTCGCCGCCGCCCTTCTCGATTTTGCGTTTTGCGTTCTTAACATTTGGAGCGAGTCCGCCTTCAACGAGCCTGCGAATTACAAACGGTTTAAATAATTCTAGTGCCATTTGCTTAGGAAGTCCGCATTGATAAATCTTTAACGACGGCCCTATAACTATAACGCTTCGGCCCGAATAGTCGACTCTCTTGCCTAGTAAATTTTGACGGAAACGGCCTTTTTTGCCCCGCAATAAATCAGTCAGACTCTTTAATGGACGACTGCCCGCGCCTAATACTGCCTTCCCGACCCGGCCGTTATCAATTAAAGCGTCAACACATTCCTGCAACATTCTTTTCTCGTTCCTGATTATGATTTCAGGAGCATTAAGAGCCTGTAATTTCTTAAGCCTGTTATTACGATTTATAACACGCCTGTACAAATCATTTAAATCACTTGTAGCGAATCTTCCGCCGTCTAACTGCACTAGAGGCCTTAAATCCGGGGGAATAACCGGTAATACATTCAAGATCATAGACTGCGGCTGTGAGTCACTCTTTCTGAAATCTTCTACAACTTGAAGGCGTTTAACGAGCTTTCTTTTTTTCTGCCCGGTCGTGTCTGCAATCTGTTCACGCAATGAGTCAGCAAGCAAATCTAAATCAAGCCTATTTATAAGAGTCTGGACTCCGTCTGCACCTATACCGGCCTCAAATTCTTCGTCATAGGCCTTGCATAAAATTTGCTGACGTTCGTAAATTACATCAGCCTGATTAAACGGAGATTTGCCCGGCTCAATTACTAAGTGGCAGGGATCATCTACAAGTTTTTCATTATGGGCGACTCTGAATCTTCCGGGGTATTTCTGCTCAATAAAATTTAACTCACTGCGCGACAAAATTTCGCCCTTACCGTATGGAATCTTTACGGCACCGGTTACAATAAAAGCGTCATTATTTCCGATCTTAGCACGTACTGAGTCATTATCAGCCTTAGAAGCTGGTACAATTGCCCCCGCCTCAAGTCCTAAATCTTCATTTGCCTTGCTTAACACAAAAGCGGGTTCTATTTTTATGCTCTCATCGCCGTAATCAGTCTTATATTTCGCAGCTTGTGAGGCCGTTATAAGATCTCCTACATCAACGGGGACATTTTCGATTCCTTCGAGTATAAATGCCTCTTCATACTGAAAATTTTCATCGTAGTGAGTATGAATCTTCAGCTCGCTTTCTGAGACAATAGCACCCCTCGGAGCAAGATCGGGCCGGCTCGAGTCAATGACTTTATAAGCCTTCTCGTTCTTTCTTGTAGGAGCAAAATATATAACTTTTTCGAGATCCTTTGCGCTAGTTCCGAGCAACAAACTTAACCGGCTGGGAATTCCGCGCAAGTACCATATATGAACGACAGGGACGGCCAAATCGATATGTCCCATTCTTTCGCGTCTAACTCTGTTGTCAGTTACTTCAACGCCGCAATGTTCACAGATAACGCCTTTAAATTTCGGGCCTGAACGTTTATATTTTCCGCATTTGCACTCATAACTGCGAGTAGGGCCAAAAATTTTTTCGCAAAATAACCCGTCTGTCTCCGGGCGTAAAGTCCTGTAATTAATCGTCTCAGGTTTAGTAACTTCTCCATTTGAAATTTCGCGTATTCTATCAGGAGTCGCGAGTTTGATTCTGACTCCTGTAATTTCCTTTATCGGCAAATCTAAATCTCCCCCTTGTCATTATTTTCGGGGTCGTCTTCGTCCTCGAATATGCTATTAATATCCGGCGCAGGTTCGTTAAAAATTGAGTCGTCGGGCATGTTCATTAAATCTAATGCGCTCGGCTCTGCGTCACTGTCTTCAAATATGCTGTTAATATCTACATTATCATAATCTGATAATACTTCAGGCGTTATTATTTCGGGTTCAGGTTCTGACTCTAAATCCGGAGTCGGCTTGCTTGATTTACGGCTCTTGCGCTGCTTCTTAGGCGGTGAGAAAATTTCCGGCGGTTTGCCCTTGAATGCTGGTCTCTCGTCGTCCTCTAATGGTATATCGCCGTGTGTTCCGTCAGAATATTGAACGTCAACATCAAGTCCGAGTCCCTGTAATTCTTTAACTAAGACTCTAAAACTTTCAGGAACTCCCGGTTTAACTAGGCTCTGCCCCTTTACGATTCGTTCATAAGTCTTATCACGTCCGCGAATATCATCAGATTTGACTGTTAATATTTCCTGTAATACGTTAGCTGCTCCGTAACCTTCAAGAGCCCAGACTTCCATTTCTCCGAATCTCTGCCCGCCGAATTGAGCCTTGCCTCCCAGCGGCTGCTGAGTTATTAAGCTATACGGCCCAGTTGAACGCGCGTGAATCTTGTCATCGACTAAGTGATTTAATTTGAGCATATACATGCAACCGATAGTAACTTTTTTGTCCATAGGCCGCCCTGTTCTGCCGTCTCTAATCGTAATCATTCCGTCTTCTGTCAAGTCTTTATATTTTGTCTCGGCGATCTTGCGCATTTCCGCAAAAATTTCATTCTCGTTAGCACCCTCAAAAACTGGAGTCGACACGTGCCAGCCATTATTAAGAGCTACAAATCCCATAATAGTCTCAAGAACTTGGCCGAGATTCATACGGCTGGGAACTCCTAGGGGATTTAATACTACATCAACGGGAGTCCCGTCCGGCAAAAACGGCATATCTTCAACGGGTAGAATTCGACTGACAACGCCCTTATTTCCATGACGGCCGGCCATCTTATCACCGACTGTAATTTTTCTGCGCTGGGCAACATAAACTTTAACACTTCTGATAACTCCGGAGCTTAGTGCTTCAGGGCTTGTGCGTCTGTCCATCTGCTTAATTGCTACGACCTTTCCCCATGAGCCGTTCGGGAGCTTTAACGAATTATCACGGACTTCTCTAGCTTTCTCGCCGAAAATTGCCCGTAATAATTTCTCTTCAGGTGATTGATCTGACTCGCCTTTAGGTGTAACTTTTCCGACAAGGATATCGCCTGCACTGACTTCCGCGCCGATTCTGATAATGCCGTCATCGTCAAGATTTCTTAACATATCTTCTCCGACATTGGGAATATCGCGTGTGATTTCTTCTGCTCCCAGTTTAGTGTCCCGCGCGTCAATTTCGTATTCTTCTATATGAATCGACGAAAATTTATCTTCTTTCACGAGATTTTCACTTAATAATATAGCGTCCTCAAAGTTATAGCCTTCCCATGGGACAAATGCAACTAATACATTATGACCGAGCGCAAGTTCTCCGCCCTCGATTGCTTGACCGTCCGCAATGATTTCACCCTTTGAAACCTGCTGACCCTTTTTAACTAATGGGCGTTGATGTATCAAAGTCGACTGATTCGAGCGTCTAAATTTTATTAATTCATAAGTTCTGATTCGGCCGTTATCGCTTTTAATCTTTATTGTATCGCTGTCAACATAAGTAACGACTCCGTCATTTATTGCAGTAACGCATGAACCTGAGTCGCGCGCGATTCTGTGTTCGATTCCTGTTCCTACTAATGGAGCTTCAGGAGCCAATAAGGGAACGGCCTGACGCTGCATATTTGAGCCCATTAATGCCCTGTTAGCGTCGTCATGTTCAAGAAATGGAATTAAAGCCGTTGACGGTGAGACAATTTGACGCGGTGAAACGTCCATATAATCGACCATATTAACCGGCACTGTACCAATTTCATCTGCGTATCTTGTCGGGCAGGTCTCGCCTGCTATAGTGATTCCGTCTGACTCGATTTTAGTATTTGCCATAGCTACATAGCTTTTATCTTCGTCATCAGCTGACAAGAAAACAATTTCATCCGTTAATTTGCCGTCTTTAACTTTTCTTCTGGGAGTAACTAAGAATCCATGTGAGTTCAAACTCGCATAAGTAGTCAGTGAAGAAACGAGTCCGATATTCGGGCCTTCAGGAGTCTCAATGGGACAAACTCGGCCGTAGTGCGTATAGTGAACGTCTCTAGCTTCAAAGCCTGCTCTTTCTCTGCTCAAACCCCCGGGCCCTAAAGCTGAAAGTCTGCGCCTGTGAGTAACTTCTGCTAATGGGTTTGTCTGATCCATGAACTGCGATAACTGCCCCGATCCGAAAAATTCGCGTAAACATGCCGCAATAGGTCTTACATTGATTAATTCCCGGCCTGTTACCTCGTCTAAATTGGGAACGGTTGTCATTCTTTCACGGACGATTCTTTCCATTCTTAATAGGCCTATTCTTACTTGATTCTGCAATAATTCACCGATTGAACGCACCCGCCTGTTTCCTAAATGGTCAATATCATCGCTGCGTTTATCATCAATTTTCATTGCGAACATTTCTTTAATGATTGCTACAACGTCATTAAGAGTCAATAATTTATCTTCTTCAGATATGGACATATTAAGACGGCGGTTTAATTTATAGCGTCCGACTCTGCCCAGTGTGTAGCGTCTA
>JAFSWW010000078.1 GCA_017444345.1 Synergistaceae bacterium
AACGCACAACCTGCACGCATGCCCAAATTTAGGCGAAAAAATTCATGTTGCATTAGCTGTATATGATCCTTCAGGCAATTATTCACAACATGCCGGAGTTACAATCACGTCAATTTTTGAGAATACTTCAAGTCCGGTAATGATTCATCTTTTGCACGACGACACACTAACTCAAGATAACCGCGAAAAATTTATCAGGACTGCACAAAAATATTCGCAGGAAATAAATTTTCACGACATGACAAATTACAGAGATAAATTAACCAATGAAATGAAAGCTATAGCCGGAGGAAGATTCACCGTTGGGACGCTATATAGAATGTTTATCCCGCAGGCACTCGCTGACGTTGACAAAGTAATTTATCTTGACTGCGACGTACTTGTGAATCTCGATATTAAAGAATTATGGGATATTGACATCACAAAAAAATCTTTAGCCGGAGCATTAGACACAGAAGCATTTGGTGTTAACGTCTGGAAGGGGAAAGGTTTGGCAAGAGCAGTTAAATTCAAAATATGGGGAAGCAGCTACAAAACTTATATAAATGGCGGAGTATTATACATGAATCTCAAGAAAATCCGCGAAAGGGGAAATTTATTCGAGCTGGTTAAAAATTGGTGCGAACGTTACGGACATTTAGTGTCCAATGCAGATCAGGACGTTTTGAACGCTATTTTTTACGGCGATATTGAAATCGTAGACGGAAAATTTAACAGATACAATTTAGGCGGAGATATTTCAAATTCGATTCTGCACACATGGACTCATAAACCTTGGAGCGGCTTTCTCGGTGCAAATAGCGATATTCTTTACTGGAAAATGTATTTTAGAAGCGCATGGGGAGAAAATAAAACGTCAGCTGATGATGTTATTGCAATTCTCGCGGGCATGACGAAAATTACTCAAGGCTGGGGGCGGCACAATTCAAATTGGGACTGCATTAAAAGTATTTTCGCACACTATCAACGCAAAATAATGTATAGAATCATCCCTACAAGAGCTATAGCTGTAATTTTTTCGGAGTTGTATCACAGAATCAAATATAAATTTTCGCACCGTCATTAATATTTTGTTATGCTATAATTTCGATAATTTTCACGAAAGAAGGCAAACAAATCTTGACTACGACCGAAAAAGGCTGTACAATGCGCACAACGCACAACCTGCACGCATGCCCAAATTTAAGCGAAAAAATTCATGTTGCACTAGCTGTATACGATCCCTCAGGCAATTATTCACAGCACGCCGGAGTTACAATTACGTCAATTTTTGAGAATACATCAAGTCCGGTAATTATTCATCTTTTGCACGACGACACATTGACTCAAGATAACCGCGAAAAATTTATCAGGACTGCACAAAAATATTCGCAGGAAATAGAATTTATTGACATCAGCGATTATGACAAGAAATATATAAACGATCGGACAGCTTCAGAATTTGCAAATAAATACACTAAGGGGACATTATTTCGTTTCTTCATGCAAGACGTTATAAATCTCGACAAAATAATTTATCTTGACTGCGATATAGTTGTAAATCTTGATATTAGTGAACTCTGGAATATTGATATAAAAGATAACTGCATTGCAGCGGCACTCGATGAAGCTATGATGAAGACAAAAAATTTTTCTAATGTCAGATATTTCTTAAATGTCAGATGCTATCTAATTGGGTGTAGACTAAATCACTATATTAACGCGGGAGTCATGATAATGAATCTCAAAAAATTACGTGAACGTAAAAATTTCGCGATAGATTCATTAAATTGGCTCAATAAACATCTTCACATTGCGGAGTATGCTGACCAAGACGCTTTTAATGCATTGCTGAAAGATTCTATTATGCTGATTGACGGCAAATTTGACAGAATGATTTGGAATGCTGACAGCGATTTATCAGATTCGATTTTGCATGGCTGCTTCAGAAGATTCTGGAAAGTTTTTCCTGAAATGGGTGCTGATAAACTTTACTGGCATTTATTTCTGCGTAGTGCATGGGGAGAAAATGTTAATCCCGATGAGCTTATAGAAATTTTAAGCAGCATACCGAATCCCGTTAAAAGACTTTCTATTTTGCAGCGTGTAATAAGGCGGATCAAGCACGAATATAACAAATTGACTAATATACCATCATTAATAATTAAAGACTATTATTACCGAATCAAATATAAATTTTCGCGCTAAAACCTTGAGTCATTGACACCCTTAGCGATTAATAAAGCCTCGTTATTTGCTTTAACGTCATGAACCCGCAAGAGACTCACTCGTCCGGCAAGAAGACTCGTTACAGCAAGAGTCCCGGCCAAGTTCCCGCCCGTGAATCTTTTGCGCGAATGTCCTGCCAAAATCGGGAGTCCGAAAATTTTTAAGCTCTCGATATGTTTTATGATTGTCAGATTATCGCCTGAAGATTTCGCAAAGCCAAGCCCAGGATCTAATATTATATTGCCGTTGAAGCCCGAATCTTTGAGAACGTTTATTTTTGCGTCGAAATAATTTATCAGGTCGTCTAAAACATTTTCGCGGCCCTCGTAATTTTTCATGTCTGCCGGAGTACCTTCAATGTGCGATAAAATGTAAGGTGTATTCAATTCTGCAAGAGTCTTTAACATGTTATCATCAATAGTGAAGCCGCTTATGTCGTTTATTATGTCAGCACCTTCATTGACGGCGATTTTTGCTGTACTTGCTTTGTACGTGTCAATTGAGATTATTGCGTCGGGAAATTCTTTGCGCAAAATTTTTAGTGCAGGGATTAAACGCGAAATTTCTTCATCATGAGTAACCGGCAAAGCTCCCGGACGTGTTGACTCTGCTCCTAAGTCGAGAATGTCTGCGCCTTCTGACAAAAATTTTTGAGCTTGATTTATGATTTCTGACTCGTTTATTCTGCTTGCGTCATAAAATGAGTCGGGAGTCAAATTTATTATTGCCATTAATTTTGTGTCATGATTGAGAATTAATTTGCGCTGGCCGGATAAATTTATTTGCCATTCTTGAACGTTTAAATTTGTGAAGGCTCGTGAAAGTTTTTCGCGCAGTTCTTGAAGTCCCCAACAGTCCATAGAATTTAATTTTTGCAGCAAACTTTTTATTTGTGAGCATGTACCCATTATAAGCACGTCGCTTTTGTCGGTTTTGCAGTCGATAACGTGTTTAGTTACGATTGTGTCTCCGCCCCGCGATAAAGACTCTTGTTTGAGGAATGCCGCCGCCCTGAAGTCTATATTTTCTGCGAAGAAGTGAAAAATTTTGCTCTTAGGGGTTAAGTAAGCTAATGCTCTCGGATCTGTTTTGATTCGTGAACAAATTGCTTTGATGTCGTTATTGCAAGAAATATTTAACGGGTAAACCTGCAAAATTAATCGCCTCACATGAAAATTTTATTATATTTTACGCCCATTATTATAAAGAATGCTATAATTTATTTGCTTGCAAGTTTTAAGATCTCCCGGAAAAATTTTACAACTACATTTGCAACTACAAAAATTTGATGTTATTCGTGTGATTGTAAAGTTTTGCGGGAAAAAATTTTTTGCTAACGATTTAATTTTTGCGCATAGATTTTCGTGAAAAAATTTTTTGTGCTTGAGTGAGTATTAATTTGCTGTATAACTTACGGGCGGAGAAAATGAGCGCGAGAAAAAACGAGTTTTAGGGATTTTGTCATAGTTTTCCGAAAATGTTTTATGTAATTAATTTATCGCGCGAATATCGTTCGTTCTGCCCACCCACCCAAATTGAAGGGGTAGCGCGAATGTGCAAAAATTTAGTGCATTTGCTCATAAAAAAGTTTACAGCCATTATTGCAAATTTAACAGGACAATAAAGTCTTTCGGAATTACGGGCGGGAGAAAAAAAACGGGTCGCACACATACAATAAATA
>JAFSWW010000079.1 GCA_017444345.1 Synergistaceae bacterium
ACAACATCCGGCTTCATAAAGTCCCCGGGCTGCTGCTGAGTTCCCCTGCATTAACTGTTTCATTAAAAGATTATCCCCCTTCAAGATTGCTGAAAATTTTAACACTATATAACAAAATAATAATCTATCATTAATGAACGCATTATATAATTCATGTCAAATTTTGTGCTATTCACGAGCGGTATAATATCAAGAATAAAATTTTTTATAGCGATTTATAAATGAGGCGCGAAATTTTTTACTTGTTATTATGTGAGATAAATTTTACAGCTACAGAAATATTTATGGGATTATATAATTTCTTGTCATGATATAGAGATAATGCGGCAACTTTTACAGCTTATAATATCGTGATGACGCGGCAAAAATTTTCATGAGAAAACGCGATTTTACAGCTACATTTACAGCTACAATAATTTGACTTAATCACAGTAATAGCAATTATTTACAGAGCTGTTTTTCTTGTTATGTGATTTTATTTTGCACAAAAATTTTTGAATTATGATTCAAGATAATTTATCAAGACAGCGACATGATTAACTCAACGCGATTTACAAAATAAAAAAATGGATCTTCTCACTGACTATCTAACTAAGAAAGCCGGGAGAAAATCCGCCGCATTAATTAATCACTGCAAAATGCTTCTTGATTCCTGACTATGAGACGGCACAAAATAACTCCTACAATCATAATTATCAAGCTGTCAATGCCCTTATATATGCCTCGTGATAAATTTGTCTTGTATATAACAATTCCGGCATAAACTAAGAATCTGCTCAATAATAAATACGTACAGCACAATAACGAAATATTGAAATCTCTACGCGAAATTTTTTCATACATGCACAGAATCACAGCAAAAGCTGCCGGATAAATCAATACCAAGTAATCCGTACCATTTTTATACATCCACATAGTTGAAGCAATACACGCCGGAATATATGCCGCAAAAGTCATTAATTTTTCAGAGCGTAAATTATTCTTGAGATATTTATATAAAACCAGCATGAATATTATAGCAATTGACATATTTAAGGCCAGCACAATATTTTTATTGACCCCGTTTTCTCCGACAAATCTTAAAAAATGTAAGAGTCCTAAATAATTAAATCCTATATCATCTGCTCCGGAATTAAAACAATCTGATAAAAGCTGTATCATAGAAATATTATTTATATTCGCAGCTGCAAACCACGCGGCCAAGTCAATTATTGCTGCTGTTATTATAGATTTTATCCCGTCCTTGCCCATAAATAATAACATAATACAAAATATTCCCGTAATCTGAGGCTTACACATGCAGGCACTTATAATAATTCCTGCAATATAGGGATTTTTCTTGAGAATCAAAAGCGCGTCTATCATCAATAAACAAATAATGCCCCCTTCATTGCCCCACCATAATGAATACATGAAACTGAAATGTGCCGCAGGAAGCATGAATAATATAAAAATTTTCGAGAACTCAAAATCTTTCTTGAGTAATTCATATAATAAATACATCGTGAAAATATATGCAGCTATGTGAAACAATGTATTTAATATCTGCGCTTGATTTAACGGCAAGAACCCCGCATAAAATATTTGTCCGATAATTAATGCCCATGGAACTGTAGGAAATGTTATTAATTTGCCCTCGTATTTGTTAGGTGCTATAGCGTGAGCACGAACAACCCAATGACCGTTTAAATCTATGTAACTGAGTCCTAAATATCCGTTATTCATGTAATAACACATGCCGACATAAATAATAATTAATGCCGCTATACATGACAACATAAACACAAACATAAATTTTGCCTTGGATCTCAAATTCTACACTCCCTATAAATTAAATTATTAAGTATTTTGTTATTATATAATATTTCTGTATTTCTCGATTTCTAATTCCGTCATTAATGCCATGCTAAAATTTTTATAATGCAATAAAATATATACAAACTTTTATAATAATTTCACGAAGGAGAGCAGGTAAAATATAACGATGCAGAGCAAATTTAGTTTTCTTGATAACTGCAAATTCCCGGAACTTGAGCATTATTGCAAGAAGGCCGAAAAATGTTTAGAACTTGACAGCAATATATCATTAATTTATCTCGGCAAGGTCGGCGAGACTATTATTAAGCTCCTGCATAAACACTATAATATTTCAAGCTCTATAACTCTTCAGGAATTAACACAGCGCGGAATTATCAACGAAATTATTTGCGAAAAATTAAATGCCCTGCTCGAATTCAAAGACGATTACGACTCAAAAATTACCGCTGTAAGATTAATAGATACTGCCTGCGAAGTTTGCAAATGGTATATTGACTCGTTCGGTGAAAGCAAATTCAATTTTCTTAAAGAAATTCCCGCACTCTCAAAACTTGCTGACTATGGACGCGAGGCAGAAGAAAATTTATACTCTAATACAAGATATTGCTTGCTTTGTCTGGGCGATATGGGAGAATTCATTGCGGAATTAATGAGCAAAAACGGTAATATTTCTACTGGTAAATGGAAACAGTCCGCAAAAATTCAAGCATTATTATCACGCAACATCATAGACAAGGACAAATCTAATTTACTTGACAAAATCAGGGACTCGCGAAATAAGGCCGTTCACCTCAATAAAATTTATTCGCAGGACGAGGGGCAGAAACTTTTAGATTACGCTTTGACTTTGTGCGAATGGCTTTATATTGATTCAATATCTCCGAACGATATAATTTCAGGGAAGATTACGGAGATCGGCGAAGAGTATTTATCTGTCTCAATCGGAAATATTCCCGGACTCGTAACTCGTAATGAAATCCCCTTAGATGACGACAAAATTTTAAGCGATATTTATCACGAGGGCGAAATAAAAAAATTTAGAGTTGTTGATATATCAGACACAAAAATAATTCTCTCACTGATTAATATTAATACTCAGGAACAAGGGCAGAAATCCGCAAATAATTCAACAGGCTGGCACGATAAAAATTTTCTGACTCTCTGCAAAACTGCTAATCACTCTCAAATTAAATCAGCTCTCAAACAAGGCGCAAATCCTAACGCGGCCAAGAAAAATAAATTTTCTGCTTTAATGATGGCTGCTCAATTTAATAGAGATCCTGAAGTAATTAACGTATTAATAGACTCCGGCGCAGATGTCAACGCAGTAAATAATCACGGCCAGACAGCTTTATTATTTGCCGCACAATATAACTTCCCGCAGATAATCAAGACTCTTTGCGACAGGGGAGCGGACATTACAGTAATTGACAGGTTCGGGAAGAGTGCTTTCTCTTATGCTAATTCACGCAGGAAAAATAAACTCGATAATAATATATTGATTTTACTTCAGCCTAAGAATAAGAAAGATAATGATAAAATTGTAAGTAATAAAATTTTGGAATCCGATAATGATAATTATAATAATGATAATAAGGAAAAGAGGCCCAATAATTTGGAATTTCTCGAATTATGCAAGACAGGTACAGCACAGGAAATTAACGACGCTATAAAAGCCGGTGCAGATGTCAACGCTAAAGACGATAATAATAACACTGCTTTAATGCTGGCTGCTGAGTCTAATAATGACCCTGAAGCAATTAATGTATTAATAGACTCCGGCGCAAATATCGACTCTGTTAATTCTCAAGTTAGGACAGCTTTAATTCTCGCTGTAATGAGCAATAAACTAGACAATATAAAAATTTTATGCTCAAGAAATGCCGACACGAAAATTTTAGATATTTATCACAAGAGCGCGCTAAAATATGCACTCGGCGAAATTAATGATACTGAAATATTAAAACTTTTAGCAGGAAATAGAATTCCCGATCCTGAATTTCTCGAACTCTGCAAACACGGTACAGCGCAGGAAATCAATAACGCCATTAACGACGGTGCTAATATATATGCGAGCGACGAGAATAATAATACACCCTTAATAATTGCCGCAGAATTTAACACGCCTGACTCAATAAAGACTCTCATAAATGCCGGAGCTATGATAACTCATCACAATAAAGGAAAATATAACGCACTCATGAAAGCCGCAGAATTTAATAATTTAGACGCTGTAAAAATGTTAATTCAGGACAATATAAACGAGTCAAATATATACGGTGATACGGCATTGATCTTAGCAGCCGGCAAAAATTCCCCTGAAGTAGTGATTTATTTAATCAAAGCGGGCTCAAATATTGACGCTCAAAACGATAATTTATGCAAGGCTGTTGATATGGCAATAAATAATCCGAGAATGAAGGACTCAAAAATTTTAGATTATTTGCTTACTCGTGAATTAATGAAAGCAGGCAATCAAGACATTGAATCCGTAAAAAAATATATCGAGTCAGGGGCAAATATTAACGCTCAAGATGAGAAGGGCAACACGCCTTTAATGTTTGCTGCAATGAGAAGACAGAAAGAATTATTTAATTTTTTGCGCGAGTCCGGTGCTGATATGAATATAAAGAATAATGCGGGCTTTGATGCTCATGATTTTGCGAGAAAATTTTTAGGTGAGTAAATAAATCATATTTGAGAGATTGACAATAAATTTATTATGCGTTATTTTTCCTTGAGTCTTGAAATATATAATAATAATGAATGGAAGGAAAAATTAATTTGCCTATCACAGATTTACTTGAGAGAAATTCAAAACTTTACGGCAATGAGGTCGCCCTAGTCGAGATTAACCCCGAACAAACTGAGCCGGTACGCTTAACATGGAAAGAATACGAGTTAATTCAGCCGACATCGTTAAAACCCTATAGACGCGAAATAACTTGGTCAGTTTTTGACGAGAAAGCAAACCGGGTAGCTAACATGCTTCTATCACGCGGCATAAAAAAGGGTCAAAAAGTTGCTATATTATTAATGAACTGTCTTGAGTGGCTGCCGATTTATTTCGGGATTCTCAAGACAGGAGCTATAGCAGTCCCCCTTAATTTCCGTTATTCTTCTGAAGAAATAGAATACTGCGTGAATCTTGCTGACGTTGATATTTTATTTTTTGGGCCGGAGTTCATTGGCAGAGTCGAAAATACAGTATTGGCACTCGGTCAAGATTGTTTGTTATTCTTTGTCGGTACAAATTGCCCGTCATTTGCAGAGAGCTATAACGAGTCCGTAAATAATTGCTCGTCGGTTGCTCCTAAAATTTTAATAGAAGACTCGGACGAAGCAGCGATTTATTTTTCATCAGGCACGACGGGATTTCCTAAGGCGATTTTACACAATCACACGGCTTTATTGCAGTCTGCACGAATGGAAGCTATACATCATGAGACTACTCACGACGACGTATTTTTATGCATTCCGCCTTTATATCACACGGGCGCAAAAATGCACTGGTTCGGATCGCTTTATACAGGGAGCCGGGCTGTCTTGCTGAAAGGAACTTCACCGAAAACTATTTTAGATGTCGTATCGCTTGAACAATGTACAATTGTGTGGCTGTTAGTTCCGTGGTGTCAGGATATTTTGACGGCACTAGACTCAGGTGAATTAAAACTTGAGGGCCGGAATTTCTCACAATGGCGGTTAATGCATATAGGTGCGCAGCCTGTTCCGCCTTCACTAATAAATCACTGGCTCGAATACTTCCCTAAACACAAATATGATACTAATTACGGACTTTCTGAATCAACCGGGCCGGGCTGTGTTCACTTAGGGCTTGAGAATATAAACAAAGTCGGAGCGATCGGAGTCGCTGGCTACGGCTGGGAGTTAAAAATTGTTGACGATAAAGACAAGCCAGTTAAACAGGGTGAGACCGGCGAATTATGCGTAAAGGGTCCCGGCGTAATGCTTTGTTATTATCATAATCCTGAAGCTACGGCAGAAACTATTAAAGACGGCTGGCTGTTTACGGGAGATATGGCAATGATGGATAAAGACGGCTTTGTTTGGCTCGTTGACAGAAAGAAGGACGTTATTATAACCGGCGGCGAAAATATTTATCCTGTTCAGGTCGAAAATTTTATTATTACTCATCCTAAAGTCCACGATGTTGCAGTAATAGGACTCCCTGAAAAGAGACTTGGAGAAATTGCTGCGGCCATAATTCAAGTTAAAAAGGGTATGGAATGCACAGAAGAAGAAATTAATAAATTCTGTCTTGGCCTGCCTAGATATAAGAGACCCCGAAAAATTATATTTGCTGATGTTCCTAGAAATCCCACGGGCAAAATCGAGAAGCCCAAATTACGCGAGATATACGGACAAGGGACGGCATTTTTTGAGGCTCAAGAATAAATAAAAAATGTACCCGACTTTATTTAATATAGGCACGTTCAGAATTGACACATACAGCGTAGTATGGTTTATTGCGCTGTCAATTGCTATATTATGGGCGTTGAAGAGATTAAAACTTTATGAGCTCGACGAGGACGAATCCCGCAAAATTATGGCCGTTGCGTTTTTATGTATGTTAGTGGGTGCTCGTGCTCCTGAATATATAAGAAATTGGCGGGTTTATTATAATCACCCGTCTTTATTGCTTGACTTGAATCGCGGCGGAGTTGAAGAATTCGGGGCAATTTTAGGGGCATTCTCCGGGGCGTTATTTATGAGTCTATTCAGTAAAAAAATTTCGTTCGGCAAATTATGTGAAGTCGCTGCAATTCCTGCATTAATGGCTATAGTAATAGGCCGCTGGGGATGTTTTCTCAATGGCTGCTGCAAAGGGATCGAGTCAAAATTTTTTACAACTGTACATTTTTTGAATGACCCACCGGGAATTACTCGGCACCCAGTGCAAATATATTACTCAATTTTTGCGGCGTGTTCAGTTATATTATTATTAATCATTGAGCGCAGAATTTTATCAAGACAGAAAATAAAATTTTATCCTGTTATAGCCCCGCTTGCATTAATTCTTTTCTCGATTATGAGATATATTATTGCTCCAGTCAGAGAATATGCGACACTTTATAAATTAATCAATAATTACTGGGTCTATAAGGGAATTACAATATTTTTGCCGATTGAGATTTTATTTCTAGCATGGAGTCTCTATAAAATGACGAGACGCAAATAAATTAACTGCCCTGTATGAGATATGAGAGAGAAAAAATTATTTCTTATGCAGGGCCGTTATTGATAAAATGTGCGAATTAAGTTATTGCCCGCGCAAAGTTCGTCCCGCCCACCCGCCCGCCCTAGATAATTTATCCCCCGCGCAACGGAAAAAATTTTAGTCTAAATAAGTCAATTTGCGAAATACATTATCGGTAAAATAAGCCATGAACTTACGAGCCGGCGACATTAAAATATGCGATATTAAATTTCAGGAGGTTATTATAATGCGAAGTAAAAAATTTTTAGCGTTTATCACGACGCTTGCATTAATCTTAGTAACGGCGGGGGGTTCATTTGCTGCTCTATCACTGTCAAATTTTCCGGCGGGTTCAAGCTCAAATAATAATCCCATAGTTCCCATAGTAAAGCGGGCTTCTTTGGCAGTTGTAAATATTGACGTTGAGAAAGTTACGACTCGGCGTTCCAGTAGATCTCCGTTCCCGTTTGATTTTGATGATGACCCTATTTTTAAACACTTTTTCGGGGATAATTTCCGCGAATATAATCGTTCAGTTCCTATGAAGGGGCGCGGCTCCGGCTTTATAGTCTCAAAAGAGGGCTTAATAATCACAAATAATCACGTCGTCGATAAAGTTGATAAAATTACGGTGTCAGTGCTTTTATCAGACGGCAGCAAGAAAACTTATGAGGCCGAACTCAAAGGCAGCGATCCTACTTACGATTTAGCAGTAATCAAGATTGAACCTGACGCAGCATTACCGGTGTTGGAACTGGGAGACTCTGACGCTTTAGAAGTCGGCGAATGGGTTATCGCAATAGGGAATCCCTACGGCTTTGAACATACTGTAACGGCCGGCATAATCTCGGCAAAAAATAGAAGCGTTCACGGCGGAGAAGTAAATTTTGATGATTTCTTACAGACTGACGCGGCAATTAATCCCGGAAATTCAGGCGGCCCATTATTAAACATGGATGGCAAAGTAATCGGAATTAATGCGGCAATTGCTCCATTTGCTCAGGGGTTAGGATTTGCGATTCCTGTTAATCGTGCAAAAGAAATCATGGGCGATTTAATTTCAGTAGGACATGCAAGACGGGGCTGGCTCGGTGTAGGAATCGGCAACGTAACGCCTCAAATGGCAAAAATTTACGGCACAGGCACAACTGAAGGCGCAATGATTAATGACGTGTTCAAAGGCGACCCGGCGGACAAAGCAGGAATCAAGCGCGGTGATATAGTAATCGAGATTAACGGCGATAAGATAAAGGACGCTCAAGCACTCACTAATAAAATAAGATCTCTTACGCCCGGATCTACTGCAAAAATTGTTGTAATCAGACGGGGCAAAAAATTAACTTTCAACGTGAAACTTGACGAACGCGACAGAGACCCGGACTCAAGAAATAGACGCGATGACGACAAAGATAAAGACTCAACACGTAAAGATTCGGACTCAAGCGGCGTATTAAAAGATTTCGGAATTAATAAAATCACTAAACTTGATAATAATAATAGAAGACGTTACGGATTTGACTCAGAGGCTCAGGGAGTAATAATTTCAGAAGTAGGCAGAAATTCACCGGCCTATAATGTGGGAATTCGTGAGGGCGATTTATTGCTTGAAGTCAACGGCCGCGAAGTAGATGACATTGACGATGTATCAAAGGCAGTCAGCAAAGATAACACACTTGTATTGCTGATCGAACGCGACAAGAATACATTTTTTATTCAGATCGAGAAAGATAAATCAAGCAAATAACAATTAACAAAGCACTCCGGCAGAGTCGTAAACGTGAAAATTTGCGGCTCTGCTATTTTTTTGCGCTATTGAGCCTCGACTCCGTGTAATTTTTTGCCGGTCTCAAAATCGTATAAGCTCTCAAAGTTGCATTTAATCATATCTCTAACATCTTCGCGCGTGTAGAATGCCGTGTGAGGTGTTAATATAACATTCGGATAAGATCTAAGCATTGCTAATTTATGATTAATCATGACTTCACCCATTAAATTATAATAATACAGCCCGTTTTCGAATTCTAACACGTCAAGAGCTGCCCCGCCGAGTTTTCCGGACTCTATTCCCTGAATAAGTGCATCAGAATCTATTAATTTGCCCCGCGCCGTGTTAATTATATAAGCGTCGTCCTTCATTTTCGCGATACTTTCTTTATTTATAATGTGATAATTCTGCTCGTTAGCATTCATGTGAAGTGAAATAATATCAGATTCCGCTAAAATCTCATCGAGACTGACATATTTTGCGATTTCCTTTGCGCGCTCGTTCTGGTAAACGTCATAAGCTAATAATTTACAGCCGAATCCCGTCAAATGCTCTAAAACTGTCGTACCGATCCGCCCGGTTCCCATTATGCCCACTGTGCATTGCGAGAAGTCCCGCCCGATTTTATTTTTTAGCGAATAATCCTGTAATTCAGCGCGTTTAATTATATGTCCGAATCTCCGAACACTGGCAAGCATTAACATAATTGCGTAATCAGCGACTCCGGTCGGAGTGTATGAAACTGTATCGACTTTCAGGCCAAGTTCACGAGCCCGCTTTAAATCAACGTGATCATAACCGATTGAGCGGCATAATATATATTTAACGCCGAGATTATAAAAATTTTCGAGAGTCTTTGCTGACATGTCGCAGGGAGTGCAGCTCACAGCCTCACAGCCTGAAGCAAGGTTAAAATTTTCAGGGCCGGGATAATTGACTGAATAAACATAATCAACGCCGTATTTATTTTTCATTTCGCAGCAAAATTCGAGTTCGTCATATTCGCGCAACGCGTAAAAACAAATTTTCATGAAATATTCCCCCTTTTTATAGCAAAATATAAATATTTTCGGTCATTATAGCATTTAACAGGATATAAATTTTTACGCGTCAATATAATATTTTTTCAAGCGAGTTATTTATCTATATAATAAATTCCTGAAAATATCAAGCTCATAAAAAATATATTTTTCCTGCTTTTAAATCTTTGTGCTATTATACGCAGAATATAATCATAATCAGGGGGTAATAGAATTTGTCGTCAGTTGCAGTAGTAGGTTCATTAAATATAGATCTAGTTATGCGGGCTCCACATTGTCCTAAAAGGGGCGAGACTTTAATCGGGGGACCGTTCGGAATGGCAGGAGGCGGCAAGGGATCAAATCAAGCTCTAGCAGCTGCAAGACTCAACGCTCAATCTTACATGATAGGCTGTGTAGGTAATGACGAATTTGGCAAGAAATTACGCGCTGTCTTAACAGAAAACGGGGTAGACTGTTCGCAGCTTCAGACGAGAAGAGAATCAGCAACGGGAACAGCTGTTATAACACTAACACATGACGGAGAAAGCTCTATAATTATTTCACAGGGTGCGAATTCATTATTAGATAAGCAGGCAATATTTGACGCAAAAGAAATTTTCTCACGATCTGACTGCGCATTATTCCAAATGGAAAGCCCGGCAGATACAGTAACAACAGGGTTAAAACTCGCAAGACAAACAGGATGTCAAACTTTTTTATCAGCTGAACCGCCTTTCTCGCTACCCGGTGAGTCATGGGCAAATATTGATTATATGATTTTGAATGAACGTGCATTGAGTTTTTACGCAGGGAGAAAAGGTGAAAAATTAAATATTGTAGACATGGCTAGAGAGATTCTAAAACGAGGCTTGCATAATTTAGTAGTTACTCAGAGTTCCAAAGGCGGAATGATTTTCACTCAAGACGGAGAATATTTCTCATTTGACGCGTTCAATATTCGTTCAGTGGATCATACGGGAGCTAGGGACGCATTTTGTGCGGGGTTATGCGTGGGCTTGTGTGAAGGAATGCCTATAAAAGCTGCTGCACGTTTTGCATCTGCCTGCGGGGCTCTTGCTTGTACTAAAATCGGGGCGCATCCGTCTTTACCATGGCGGCACCAAGTCGGGGCATTACTCGGTGAAGCGTCCGGCGATGATTACGAGCTATAATAAATAATATTCTTTTACTTTTAGGAGGTAAAAATTTTCTATCATGGAAGGCTACACTTATTTGCTGAGTCTTTGCGTGATTCTAATGTCAACAAAGATTTTCAGCATATTATCCCGCCGTGCCCAGCTCCCTCAAGTTGTCGGCGCATTAATGGCAGGATTATTTTTTGGGCCTGCAGTACTGGGAGCGATAACTAATAACTTTTTCGGCGTTGAATTTTGTTTACAGCCCACTCAATTATTAGCACGTTTAGCAGAGTTAGGCGTAATTGTAATCATGTTCACGGCCGGAATGGAAACGAATTTAGACGAGCTTAAGGCATCAGGGGCTCCCGGATTTGTTGTTGCGTTATCGGGAGTTATTCTGCCTTTAGGAATGGGCGCGGGCCTTATGTATTTATTTGACGATAGGACATCATTTGAGTCAGCAATTTTTATCGGAGCAGTATTAACAGCAACTTCAGTGTCTATCACAGTCGAGACTCTAAAGGAACTCGGCAAAATGTCTACAAAAGTAGGCAACACTATTTTAGCGGCGGCATTAATAGACGATATTTTAGGCTTGATATGCTTGACGATTATAACGGGCATGGGCGGCGAAGAAGAGACAGATTTAATTATGTTATCTATAAAGATTGTCGGATTCTTTGTTTTCGTGGGAATTGCCGGACTTCTTTATAATATCTATATGAAATGGTCTGACAGGGTTCAGGCAGAAAGAAATTTGCGGCGTTATCCTGTTTTAGGCTTTGCGTTCTGCTTATTTATGGCGTGGGCGGCTGAAACAATTTTCGGAGTTGCTGACATAATAGGCGCGTTTGCTGCGGGAATGATTATAGCGTTATCTCCTAAGGGTCAATATGTCGCGAGCAAGTTCGATACAGTTTCATATTTGTTATTGACTCCGATATTTTTTGCGAATATAGGGCTTGAGGTTGTACTGCCTAGTATGTCATTTGAATTAGTAGCCTTCACAGCAGCATTAATAGCCGTTGCAATTATATCAAAGTTAGGCGGCTGCGGACTGGGTGCGATGATGTGTAAATTTGACAAGAGACAAAGCTATCAGATTGGGCTCGGTATGGTATGCAGGGGCGAGGTTTCATTAATAGTCATGAAAAAGGGAATGTCTATGCACTTCATAGCAGAGGAGTATTTAGGGCCGATTATCATAATGATTATAGTCTGCACAATTTTGACACCGATATTATTAAAGTGGGCATTTGCAGGCCAGAGGGATGCAGTTGGCGATACAGTATTTGAAGATGCATTTATGACGATGGATCAGGCTGACGAAATCACGGACGATTTATTTGAGAGAAGATTACGATTAAGCAGCAGGACTCACGAATAAAATTTTTTGCATGCCGCCGTCTCCCGCCCGCCCACCCCGACGGCGGCTTTGATTCACCCACGCTATTTATTTCACTATTTCACAGTAAACGGAATCTCAGGCAAGTTCAATTTTTCGCCCGGCTTAAATCTTCCCGTCTCCGTCAAGTTCCCGCGCAATTTTTCGGGAATATCCGGCAAATCTCCCACTGAATAAGCCCCTATTATCGCATTCGTAGCAAGTGCTCCCCCTGTTTTTAGAGTCATTGTCTCTGCTTGAATCATGTCGGCTTTAATTTGATTCCATAAAGTGTCCTTGCTGCCTCCTTCGGTGATTATTACGCGGTTAACTGGAGTCCCCGACTCTCTGCACCTGTCTGCAATTTCGCCGTATTCGCCCGCTATTGCCTCAAGAACTGCACGCCATAAAGTAAATTGATTCGTGTTCATGTTCATATTTATAAAGCAGCCGTGTACATTTCTGAAGCCATCCGGGCCGCCTGTGAGCCATGGAAGGAATCGCAAGCCGTTACAGCCCGCCGGAATCTCTCTCGCGCCTTCAGTCAAAAATTTATAGTAATCATCATTTCCGGGCTGATTGCAAATATTATCCCTGAACCACCGCAAAGCAAGCCCGCCAGTTCTCACGAATCCCCAGTAAAAATAAGTATTTGGAAGAGTCCCCGAATTAAATATTAAGGCATTACCTTTTTTGCTGAGGCCGGGTATAATTCCATTTGTCGAAATACAAAACATTGAACACGTCCCGGCAACGTCAACAGCATGACCGGGCTCAAAGACTCCGCAAGCTAGTAAAGACTGCATTGTGTCGCCTGCTCCTGCGCAAATTGGTATTCCTTCGGGGAGTCCGGTAAAATTTGCCGCTTCTCGTGATAAATTGCCTATAATGTCATATGGCTTCTTGATTGAAGGCATTAAATTTTTATTTATCCCTAAAATTTTTAATTGCTCGTCCGACCATTTTTTATTAATCACGTCATAGCCCAGTCCCCAGCCTGACATTGCGCCCCAGTCTATGAATGCCGAGTCAGCTTTCAAGCCGGCAAGGTGCATTAAAATATACGGTGCATTGTGTACAAATTTTTTTATGCGGCCTGATTCGGGGGAATTCTTTAACAGCCAGCGCGCAAATAACGCCGGAAATAAGCATAAAGGCTCAGGATTTCCTGTTTCACGCGCCCATATGTCGAGATTCAACGAACTTAAATAATCAGCGTCTGATTGAGTCCTCGAGTCTAAATAATTTATATATGGAGTAATAGCGGCTCCGTTTTCGTCAACGCCAGCAATTCCGCAAATTATCCCGTCGCCCATGATTGCACGAATCGAATCGAGTGAAATATTTTTCTCGCGTAAAATCTCAACACATTTTTTTATGCCTTTTAACGCGAGCGAGTAATATTCTTTAACGTCCATTTCTACCCAGCCGCTATCAGGATAATATAAAGTCGTAGGATTTACGTCTACTGCGATTTGATTCCCGTTCTCGTCATAGATTGCAGCTTTCACACTCTGAGTCCCTGCGTCAAAACAAATATAGTGATTCAAGTTTATTAGCACCTCCTGAAAAATATTATAGCGCAAAAAAAACCCTCCCCGCTCACTCTCGAACAGGAAGGGACAAAAATTTTGTATTAGTTTAGAGTGTTAGTGTAATTACTGCTTTCTGCGTAAAGCGAATAATCCGCCGAGTAAAGCAAGTGTGATTGCGCCAAATCCTGCTGAACAACCGCCGCCGCCGCCTCCTGATACAGGAATAATAGGAGTTACATCACTGATTGCGACTTCTGCAACGAGTGCAGGATATAAAACTTGTGTTGCTGCTGTAACTATGCCGTCATTGTCAATCGTGAAAGCGATATAGCCTTCTGTGTATGTTCCGGCCTTGACGTGTGCGGGAGTAATATCAACGACACTGCCGCTGCTTGTTACTGTGAAGACCTTTACACCGAGTGCCGCGCCTTTGGACATTTCGTTTTCAGTGTAGAAATCAAATTCTGCCTCGTCATAAAGATCAACGCTTGCAGATTTAATATCTTTGCTGTCAAATCTTACTGCAAATACATAGCTGCCCGGCTGAACTGATAATTGAGGAGCTGCTGTGATAGAAACGAGCTTAAATGTTGTAAATGAATTCATATAAGCAGTATCATCGGTGTCATATTCCCAGCCTGATTTTGCGACTTCATCATTAGCAACTCTCGTGTATGTTTTGCCGGTGGCTGAATTCAAAGCTGTAATTACATCAGCAGGGACATAATTTGAGAATGTAGTTGTTGATACAGCTACTTCATTTGTGTAAACTTCTTCTTGGACTGACTGCTGTGTTGTCTGAGCTGATAAAGCCGTGTCAGAAGTTACTTGTGTTGTGGGTACTGAGATGACGGGGTCATATTTTTCGCCTGCTGCCATGTAAACAACCGCTGTCAATACGCCTGCTTCAGCTCCGTTTGTATTAGCCTCGCCGGGGATTACTTCAGCGACTGCGCCGGTACTGTCAAGAAATACTGCATCGCCGCCTGTTGCCGGTGCCGCTGCATTGACGGATCTTGAGCTGTTTGCACTGCGCGGGAACATGTTTAATTGCGGTCTCTTGCCGTATAATTCTTTCGCAAATTTCGGTAAGTTGACGGGCTGAAGTCCGGACTCTTTTACTCCCATACCGCGAGGAAGCGAGCCGACTGCTGTCTGGTTTGCTGTTGCGGAGTTGTTCGCGAGTCTTGCTGCTGCCTGCTGCATTGCTTCAGTGTTGGACTTATAAGCCTCTGTTGTGTCAACTTCAATATTTGCCGCGCTCTTGACTTCTGCTGTTGTGCCAGTTATGCCGAGTGCCGATAAAATATTTGCGACAGTATTTGTGATAACTTGCTGAATTGCTGCTGCTATGGGCTGTACAACTTGTGCCGCTGTAACAACATTAGCAATTACAGGATTAAGAACGATAACAGTAACTGCCGGCTGTACAATAATAACTGTTTCTTCTGTCGGAGTTCCTGAGCCGCCACCTGCATCGGGTACGGGTTCGGGTGTTACGGGGGTGGGGGTAACGTGGCCGCCGTCTGAATCACTTGCAAGTGCTGCACCTGCTAAAGTAAGTGCTAACACTGCGACTAACAATAACGCTAAAACTTTTTTCATAATAAGTAAAGCACTCCTTCCGGAATAATTAATAATAAAAATTTTTTTAACAATACGCAGAATCACACTAAACAATTGATATTTTACATTGCGATAAATTTTTGTCAATTCGCTATAATATAATTTTTTCACATTGAGTCGCGCAAAATATTCGGCAAATTATTATCATCTTGAAGACTCTTGATTAATTCAGCTCGGCGGGGGTCTTTCTCGTCATATAAATCAATTAATCTGCATTTAGTTAATACTGCACGGTTTGAGTCAGGATAATTTTTTAAGCACAATTCTAACATTTCGCAGGCTTCTTTACGGCGTTCTTCAGGAAATGAATTCAAATATAAATCAGCTAATTCCCAATAAGCCGACTCGCCCTCTTCAGTTCCTTTGCAGGTGTCAATAATTTCGCGCAAAATTGCCTCCCGTTCAACCGGGTCGCCGTCCTTGCCCAGTCTGTTATATTCGACTCTGAGTGAATTTGCCTCACGTTCGAGTCCCGTTATATCATGATTATTATTATCAGCAAATAAATTCACAGGAAATAATAATAATAGTATTAATGAAGGAATTATAAAAAATTTTCTCATGCGTCCGGCCTTCCCATTGAGACATATTCAAAGCCTCGTCTTCTCATCTCGTCGAGTGAGTATAAATTCCTGCCGTCAATTATTAATTTTCGCGACATTAAATTTTCCATGCGTTTAAAATCGGGCTGCTTGTAAATATCCCATTCCGTAATAATTGCTAGTGCGTCGGCGTTATTAACTGCGTCGTACATATCATTAACGTAAACGAGTCCTCTGTGTTCGCCTAAAACCTGCCGAGTTTCGTCAATTGCCCGGGGGTCGCTTGCTTGAATATGTGCGCCGGCCTCAAGTAATGAACGTATCAGAATTTGCGCGGGTGCTTCTCTAGTGTCTGAAGTCTTAGGCTTGAAGGCGAGTCCCCATATTGCGATAACTTTTCCGGTTAAATTCTCGAACTTGGCCGCAATTTTCGTAAATAGTGATTGTTTTGCGCGCTCGTTCACGTCGTCTATAGCTGTCAAAATTTGAGGCTCGTAACCTGCTGCCCGTGCAAAATCCCGCAATGCCCTGACATCCTTAGGGAAGCAAGATCCCCCGTAACCGCAGCCGGCATTAAGAAATTTTTTGCCGATCCTTGCGTCAAGACCGATCCCCCGCCTTACGTTTTCGACATCTGCACCGACATGCTCACAGATTCCGGCCATCTCGTTCATGAAAGAAATTCTACACGCGAGCATTGAATTAGCGGCATATTTTGACATTTCGGCGGATTTAGTATCCATGAATAATAATTTGCCGGGCTCTAAGAATGAATAAAGGCTCTCAAAAATTGAACGCGATTCAGGATCATTTATTCCGATTATTACTCTGTCAGGCTCAAGAAAATCAGTGAGTGATGAGCCTTCCCGCAAAAATTCAGGATTTGAGGCCATGAATAATTTATGATTCGCATTTCGTGAGCTTAATTCAGCCTGTATAATATCTTGAACGCGTTTATTCGTGCCTACGGGAACAGTAGATTTTACGATTACCAGCAAATTTTTTACCATTGCCGAGCCTATATCATGGGCAGCACTGTCTATATATTGCATGTTCGCGCTTCCGTCGGGTGCTTGAGGAGTTCCCACGCAGATAAAACACGCCTCAGAATCTTTTAATGCCTCAGAAGTCGAATCAGTAAAATTTAACCGGCCTTCACGCATGTTTCTTGTCATCATTTCTTCGAGTCCGGGCTCATAGAATGGGACAACGCCGTTTTTTAGAGTCTCGACTCGCTGCTTATTCACGTCAACACAAGTAACATTATTTCCGTAGCGCGCGAAACATGTCCCAGTAACAAGTCCGACATATCCCGTGCCTATAACTGTAAGATTCATATTAAATAAATCACTCCTGAAAAAATTTTTATGAGAATGATTATACACTTTTACGCACAAAAAAAAGCCCGCCATGACAGCGAGCTTGAAAAAATTTCTTGAATTAACCCTTAACGGGATCTCCTGTAAGTTCTGCGGGTTCTCCTTATTGTGCGTCTAGTTCGTTTTGTAACTTTTTTGCGGCGTATGATAGTTTTTTTGCGAGTCCTTGTAATTGTGCGTACACGACTCGTGCGAGTCCCTCTGTAACGTCGGACTGTGCGGGCTTCAGCTCCCATTGACATAGACGACAATACGACTAAGAGCGAAAGAATTACGGCAAGCAAACGTTTTGAAATTTTGCGGATGTCCATAATTTTGTACCTCCTGTAGATAGAAATTTTTTGCAGATAATTATCAAATTTTATTCTTAATTTGTTAATGGTAATTTTGCGGAAGATTATTTTATGCTTTAATAACAAAAAAACAGACTCCGATTTAACACGGAATCTGCTTTGATAAAAATTTTATTAATTAATTATCATATGGCGACTGGGTGAACGTAATTTTTGCTACATAATCGCCTGCTGTTATTATTATGTTACCGACACGCGCCCTGCCTGTATTATTGTCTGTTACTCTATAACTGAAATCTGCTCCGTCTTTGCCGGTTTGTCCGCCGGATGTGTCTACAACTGAGAGCCAGCTTCTTGAGTCCGAGTCAACTTCAGCCTTCCAATCTGTCTCGGCTAATATTCTCGCAGTGTACATTTTTGCAGCTCTGCCGCCTGTAGTCGTAACATTTCCTACACCTAACAGAGGAGGCAGAGTAAATTTCAATTCTTGGACTGATCCGTTATGAGTAACTTCAGCGTTGTATGATTTTATGCTTTGAGCCGGCATATCATGAGCCCAGCAGAAACCGAGAACAGCTAAATTCTGCCCGTAGAATTTGACTTCATTACGTTTTGAGTTAGGCACGCTCCAAATTGATTCGGTCTCAAAACTTACACTTCTTCTAAAAGCTGATGACATAGTCCACTCTTCTTTTGATTTATCGAATTCAGGCCATGTACATTTTAGATTCCACTGGGCTACTCTTCTGCCATTTTCGTAACGAATATCGGGCACGATTTCATAATCATTTACGCCCCATGCCTTAGTAGTCATATGGCTGATACCCCAGTTAAAACTTGCTCCGAGCTTCCCAGTTATATTTAAGCCCGGTACAGGTGCATTTTTACCGACTTCAACACCTACAGTAACGCCGCCGCCTATACTCCATTCTTTAGTGTCAGTTACTCTAGTTTCTTTGTTAGCTGTCTTGTTAGGCAAATGCTTTTCTAGGCTTACTTCTGACAATGACGGCCATACTCTTGTAGATAATCCCCTGTTGCCTCCGAAAATTAAATCATAGTGATAACTGAGTCCGGGGTCTCCGCCTTCTAATTCGTCGCGTGTTTTATCGCCTTTAGGTGCGCAGATTTCGAGATTTATGGGCTTAGTTGAGGAATCAGTCTTTATAATGTAATAATCCATATCATTCTGGAAGCTGTGAAGATTAATTACACGGAAAAGGGCATTAGTTTCGTGCTTCACATAAATGGGAGTGCCGTCGGTTTTATTTCTGCTGCCATCGACTGACCAATATTTTAAGAGACGTTCATAGCTGCTGAATCCGTTTCTCCTGATAAATTCCTTGAATGAACTATTATTTGCATTAATTCCAAATTCGCGGTAATAATTGCAGAACTCGCTATTAATCGGGTCATACCATTTTGTAGTTACACCTGAGGCGAATCCCTCAATTTCGTCTTCACGTCTTTGATTCTCTGCTGAAATTTTAGCCTTTATTTGAGCTACATCCGCTATGAATTCTTCTTTGAGTTTTTCAGCGTCTTGATCAAGTTCTGCAGCCCATTCAAATAAATTTATAACGTAATTCTCGAAATATTCTACAGCAAGTTCATCAAAAATTTTCGTGAATTCCTGAATTTCCGAGTCAGTAAGGTCAAATAAATTCAATACAGCTAGTGCATAATCCTTATCGCTCGCGTAATCTATACGTCTGATAATTATATCGCCTGATACAAATTCTTCATTAAGTCCGTAGAGTTCTTCAAGATTTGATTTATGATCTCCGGCATAAATGAAAGTATTTGATCCTCCATCGTCTGTAATCTGCCTCCATCCCAGTGCTACAAACTCATAGTGTGAATTAGGAAGCGGAGTCCCGTCAAATGAAACAGGCCGGCCGAGATTCAGCGCAAAAAAATCTTCCATAGCTTTCAAGTCCGCAGAGTCGGGATATATAGCCGCAATTACAACCCCCGTATCATAATATGCTGTCTTTATTTGATCCCGTGTTGTCTCAGAAATATTATTAATAAGCTCGCTTGCATCTGCTATGAAAATAATATCGCCGTTGTTGAGACTCTCAATATTGAAATTGTCATAGCTCATTATAAGACTATCAATATATGAGTATAAATTACTTCCTGAGATTTCTTGTGTACGTTCTGAACTCATAGAGCCTAACATGACAGCCTTATTTGTGAACGAGTAATTATTTTCTTCATTGCCTCCGCCATTATCGCCGCCGTTATTGCCTGTATCAGTTATTACACTTCCGCCGCTTCCACCGCAGCCGCCGCTGAATATTGCGAAAGAAATCATCACAGCCATCAGCAAAAATAAAACACGAGAGCTAAATTTTTTTGTCATAATTCATAACCTCCTAATATTTTATTGCGCATCGGGCGACTGTGTGAATTTAATTTTTGCTACATATTTGCCTGAAGTAACAGTTATAGTTCCAACACGGGGCTGGCCTGTATTATTTTCTGTTACTGTGTAGCTGAAATCTGTGCCCTCTTTGCCCGTCTCTCTGCCTGATTTATGTACAACTTCGAGCCAGTCAGAGTCAGATTTTGCCTCCCAGTCATTTTCGCACAATACTTTTGCGGTGTACATTCTCGCGGTTTTGTTGCCTGTAGTGGTCGCGCTGCCTATTCCTAACAGAGGGGGCGGATCAAATCTTAATTCTTTAGTTGTGCCTCTGTGAGGGACTTCGGCATTATATGACTTTATACTTTGAGCGGGCATATCGTGAGCCCAGCAGAACCCGAGAGTGAATAAACTTTGTCCGTATAATTTAGTCTGCGCACGTTTTTCTGCGGGTATGCTCCAAATTGATTCAGTCTCAAAGCTGAGATTTTCCTTAAAAGCATTAGAAATTCTTTCCCAAGAGTCGCTTGATTTCGAGTATTCGGGCCATGTGCATATAGCGTCCCATTGAACAACTTGGAGTCCGTTCTCATAATGATAATTAGGTATTATTTCATAATCATTGACTCCCCATGTCTTAGTGGTGCTGTGTCTAATTCCCCAGTTAAAGCTGGCTTCTAAATTTCCTTGACCCATTCCCGTTGTTTGGCCGCCATTCTTATTTGCGCCGCCTCCGCCTCCTACACTTACACCGCCGCCGAGATTCCAGCCGCTTGTATCAGTTACTTGTGTCTCTTTATTGGCTGTTCTGTTCGGGAGATATTTTTCCAGAGTCGCTTCGGGAATTGATGTCCATACTCTTGCGGATAGTCCCCTGTTGCCGCCGAAAATTAAATCATAATGATAGCTTAGTCCGGGATCGCCGCCCTCTAATTCGTCGCGTGTTTTGTCGCCTTTAGGTGCGCAAATTTCGAGATTTACCGGCCTTGTCATTGTATTAGTCGTTACAATGTAATAATCTTTCTTGTTATCGAAATAATGAAGGCTTGTGATGCGGTAATCTGCATCTGTCTCGTGCCTTACATAAATGGGTTTGCCGTCGGTTTTGTTTCTGCTGCCATCGACTGACCAGTATTTTAACAGGCGTTCATAGCTGCTGAATCCGTTTCTCCTGATAAATTCTTTGAACGAACTATTATTTGCATTAATTCCAAATTCCCGGTAATAGTCGCAGAATTCCCTGTGAATAGGATCGCACAAATTTGTAGATAAACCTGCAGCAAGAGTCATGATTTCTTTTTTCGGGTCATTGTCTGCCGCAATTTGAGCTTTGAGTTTAGCTACATCTGCTGTGAAATCTTCTTTTATGTCGATTGCCTTCTGATCAAGTTCAGCCGCCCACGTGAAGAGATTTATAATATAAGTCTCTAAAGTGTCCGCAGCAAGTTCAGCAAAAATTTTTGTGAATTCTTGAATCTCCGCATCAGTCATGTCAAAATTTTTCAAGATTGCCAGCGCGTAGTCCTCATAGCTTGAGTAATCTTTACGCCTTATTATTAAATCGCCTGATACAAACTCATCGCCGAGTCCGTAGAGTTCGTCAAGATTTTCTCTGTGATCTACAGCGTAAACAAAAGTATTCGAGCCTCCCTCGTCCGTGATTTGCCGCCATCCCAGTGCTATAAACTCATAATGTGAATTAGGAAGCGGAGTCCCATCAAACGAAACAGGCCGGCCAAGATTGAGAGTAAAGAAATCTTCCATAGCTTTCAAGTCTTCAGAGTCAGGATACACAGCCGCAATAATAACACCTGAATCATAATATGCTGAAATTATTTTATTCTGGGTTGACGAGTCAATATTATTAAATAATGCGCTCGCGTCTGCTATGAAAAGAATATCGCCGTCATTAAGACTCTCAATATCAAAATTATCACGGCTTGTGATAAGCTCATCAATGTAGGAGTATAAATTACTTTCTGCAACTTCCTGTAAACGTTCTGAAGTCATAGCACCTAACAAGACAGCTTTATTTGTGAAAGAAAAATTATCTTCATTGCTGCCGTTATTATCATCATTGCTATTGCCGTTATCAGTTATTATACTGCCGCCGCTGCCTCCACATCCGCCGCTGATTACTGCAAAAGAAATCATTAATGCGAATAAGAGAAATAAAATACTTAGCTTAAATCGTGGGGGGGGGGGGAATAAATTTTTGTGTCATAATTTTTTGATAACCTCCAAAATATTAATATTATATTAACAAAATTTTTTATCGCGCATAATTTTAGACAAGGGCATTTATTTTTTCAAGATTACACGTAAATAATTCTGTGTAAAAATGTAAAAATTTCTGTTCAGCCCGGCCGGAAAATTACCCGATAAAAATTTTTCATGACAGCAAAAAATTTATCTCTATAACTAGTTACTATAACTTGAATTAAATCACATTCTTATAGCTGTAAATGCAGCTGTAAAACTATTATATTTTCTCGTTCGTGAATAGCTCATGAATATTATATAACGCATAAAATTTTTATGTGAATCACCGGAAAAAATACGCGTAAAAAATTTTTCATGATAACAAAAAATTTATCTCTATAACTCTTTAATATAACTTGAATTAAATCACATTTTTGTATTAGTAAATGTATTAGTAAAATTTTATCTTTTGCCACGTGAAATTAAGATTTTTGCGCGGGGATTTATATATTCTAAGAGTGAAAAATTTGAGCTTTATGAGTCCTTGTTTGTGAAAGTATTATATATTATTTGCGATAAATTTTTATGTGAATCTCTGCTAAAATTAGCACACTTGCAAAAAATTCATACACTGCTAAAATATTTTTACCCTGCCCGGATGGCGGAATTGGTAGACGCGCTAGATTCAGGTTCTAGTGATTGCAAAGTCGTGGAGGTTCGAGTCCTCTTTCGGGCATCATATCAGCAAAATATAATTTATTTATCATGATTGCGCAATTTTACGGAGATGTATTTTATAGTCATGTCGCTTGACTTGATTATTTCTCTTTGCTAATATTCAGCATTGCACTAGAAAAATTTTTTTTAGGAAATAAACAGACTGTCAGGGGAGGTTTAAAATTTGCCTGAGTTTGTTCCAATCAGCAAGACACGAGAGAGATATACTTTCGGACGCGCTCATGATGTAATAGAAATGCCTGATATGATAGAAGTGCAGCGAGACTCTTATCAATGGTTTTATCAGGACAACGAAGACCCGGACTTGAGAGCTAGTCAAGGACTTCAAGAGCTTTTAAGGGAAGTATTCCCAATTAAGAGTTATGACGGAAATTACGCCCTCGAGTTTGTGCGTTACACAATCGACAAAGCGAAAATAACAGAGGAAGAAGCAAGGCAGAAGGATATGACGTGGGCAAGGCCTATAAAGGCTACTATAAGGCTCACAAATATGACGACAATGGTCAGCAAGGAAGACAAAGAAATTTTTTTAGGCGACTTCCCCATAATGACCGAACGAGGAACATTTATAATTAACGGCACTGAACGAGTAGTAATTAATCAGCTTGCACGCTCGGCGGGAATATATTTCACTCATGCGGGCGACTCTTGTTCAGCAAAATTAATTCCGGATCGGGGAGCATGGCTCGATTTTGCTATGGGCCCTAATGAAATGGTATCAGCTAATATTGATAATAGACGAAGATTAAATATTAACTTGCTACTAAAGGCACTAGGCGCACAGAATAACGAAGAGATTATAAATTTATTTGATATTCAGCCGGTTTTCATGGAATACAGCGAGGAAATGCGCGGAAAAATTGCAGCCGAGAATGTTTTTGACTTGGATGGGCGTTTGCTCGTTGCTAAGTGCAGGCCGGTAACTCGTGAAGCTCTTGACATTCTTTATAACACAGATCCTAATAAACAGGGCGGCATAAATGTTTATGACATGGATAATTCTTTTGCTTTATCATTCGAGAAGGACACAACAAAGAGTCCAGATGAGGCCAAGCTAGAAATTTTTAGAAAGTTACGCCCTAATGAACCGGCAAGAGTAGAGAACGCAAGACAATATTTTGATGATATGCTGCAAGATCCTAGACGCTACACACTGGGCAGAGTCGGACGCTATAAATTAAACCGCCGTCTTAATATGTCCATATCTGAAGAAGATAAATTATTGACTCTTAATGACGTTGTAGCAATCATTAAAGAAATGTTCGCAATGAAAATTGATGA
>JAFSWW010000080.1 GCA_017444345.1 Synergistaceae bacterium
CCGCCCCCCAAAATTTCTCGCTCGTTCGTAAAAAATAAGCTCCCTCGTCTGAATATCTCGACAAGAGAGCCGAATATTTATAATTATTTATTTGCTCAATGCCGCGTTATGTGCAGCCTTATCCGAGAAAAGTTCTTTGCAGCAATTCGACACGACTAAGACAGCAAGAATCATTAAAGCAAGTGCGATTATTAACTGCAAACCGTCTACCATAAAGACAAAACCGCCCTGAGATAATTTCATGACAATTTTATATACACTGATTGCAAGTGCGCTCATAGTAACGACAAACATAAATGTCATAGGCACATAGAGCATCCATCCGCGCCGGCCTGTAACTCTCAAGAATACAGCTAGGGCAGTCAACACTAAAGCCGATAATAATTGATTAGCTGACCCGAATAAAGGCCAAATGCTCGAATAACCGGCCAAACATAAAGCATAAGCAAGCACAAGAGTTATAATCGTAGCTACATAATTATTCGTAATTAATTTAACGAGCGCGCTGTTTTCTTCACCTTCTGAAGGCGCAAAGAATTCCTGCCATGACATTCGGCCGATTCTCGTAACTGCGTCTATAGTTGTCATTGCCAAAGCTGAAACGCACATTGTTATAACGCACTCGGCAACGTGAGCAGGGAGCCCGAACATAGTAAAGAATCCCCCGATTGCACGGCTGAAAATTTGGAACGGTGTACCAGTGGGAAGGCCGCCGCCCTGTGAAGCTGAACATGCAATAACTAGCGCGACAACTCCGAGTAAAGTCTCAACTAACATAGCACCATAACCGACCGGCAAAATATCACGCTCATTTGAAATCGATTTAGACGACGTGCCGGAAGATACTAGACTGTGAAAGCCTGATACAGCACCGCATGCAATCGTAATAAATAATATCGGGAATAAAGATTGATTCTTGACTTCCCAGCCGACAAATGCGGGCATCTCTAAAACTGGATTCGCTACAATAATTCCTACTGCGCCGCCGAGAATCATTCCCAGTAAAAGAAAGACGCTCAAATAATCACGAGGCTGCTTTAACAGCCACATGGGCAGTACTGACGCGATAAAGCAATATGCGAATACTACATAACGCCAAGCAGCTGAGTCAAAATATAAAGGATTCACGATTCCAGCCCATAAAATTAACGCAACGAGCATTACTCCGATTACAAATTTTACGAGTTCACCGGCCTTGTTATGACGCATAAAGAAGCCGAATCCCATAGCAACGAAAATATAAATCATTGAGATCGAGGCAGCAGCAGCCCCCGCAACATTTTGTCCGCCGTCCTTAGTGAATCCGTTAAACGTCCCTGCTAAAATATCAGCAAACGCAGCAATTACTAAAAGCGTGAACAGCCAGCAAAAAAGCAAGAATAATTTACGCCCTGCCTTGCCTATATAACGCTCAATAATTAAACCCATTGATTTGCCTTCATTCTTGACTGAAGCATATAGAGACGTGAAATCCTGAACAGCTCCGAAAAATACGCCGCCGACTAACAGCCATAAGAAAGCAGGAAGCCAGCCGAACATTGCAGCAATAATCGGTCCTGTAACTGGTCCGGCTCCGGTTATAGAATTAAATTGATGGGAGAATACAGTAAAACGCGATGCAGGCACATAATCTTGACCGTCTTCAAAACGATATGCGGGAGTCTTTGCGTCCGGGTCTATTCCCCATGTCTTAACGAGCCAGCGCCCATAAAATAAATACGCAAGCACAAGCACTACTATAGCAATGCCCACGAGTGTTAATCCGTTCATGTAAAAAATATCCTTCTTTCAGAATTAAAATTTTGCGAAAATTGCGTGAAATATAACACTCAGAAAATTTTATGTCAAATTATATTATTTATTCTCTTGTCTTGATTCTTTCACGGAGATTTAGGGCCATGTCGCACATTCCCGCAATTATAAGCCACGGCCAGAAAAATGGAATTGTTAATACTAAGCAGATTAAAATTTTTGTAACTCGTCTTAATTTAAAGCCTGACATAAGCCAGAATATTAACGCCAAGCCCTGAATGAACATGAATATATTAAGAATAATTTGCAGATTTATAGCAAAAGTTGACGCTATGAAATATTTATCAGGATCAATAAAATATCCCATTATGAGCGAAAATACAAGCGCGGGCATTAATGAAACGGGGAATCTCCATAATTTGAAATCGGGGAGAACGGGCGGGAAGTTCTTGCATGACTTGAAATATTTTCGCATTATTGATGAAGTCATTGAGTAATTCAAATATGACTCGATTGCGATATAAATAACTAACATTGCTGGCAGCATATACGGGAATATAAATAAAATTTGCCTGACTGCTTGCTGTAATGCAGGCTGCTCTGCATATAACTGTGATAATACAGCGTCCATCTGTGAAATATCAGGAAATAAAATATTTCTCCCGGCAAATAGCCAGAAGACTACAAGCAATATAACTTTCATCAAGAGCGAACTTCCTGCGCAAAATAATAGACTTTCAGGAGCTGTGAATTTCTTGACTTGTTTAATATCGCTGCGAGAAATCATAAATATTACTGCCGCAAGTGGAGCGCACCCAAGCAAATAATATAAAGCCATTGAAGGAGACAGCACAAAAAATAACGTCGCTTCTATTAAGAGTTCTGCAATTCCTGAAGATCTATAACCTTCAAGACAGCCGAGAACAGCAAGAGGCAGCGGACAAATCATTAACCCGATAAAGCCCAGTACAGGCAAAAATGTCCCCGCTAAAATAAGTGCCAGTGTAATTACTACACAAATAATTATATTCTTCCCCTTCATGGCCTAAAAAATTTAATTAGTCAAGTGAATAGGGCAATAACGCCATGTATCTAGCGCGTTTGATAGCTTCAGTTAATAGACGCTGATGTTTTGCGCAATTACCAGTAACTCGGCGGGGGATAATTTTTCCTCTTTCGCTGATATATTTCTTTAACTTGTCAACGTCCTTATAATCGACTGTTTCTTGTTTCTCGACACAGTAATAGCAAAATTTCGGCCTGCGTCTTGAATTTCCTCGTCCGCTACGTAAAGTTCCCGCGCCTGTTCCGTTGCGTGCAGGTGCTGCATTTCTCGGCTCGCGTGATGTATTATTTTCGCGTTCGTTCATAATTAACGTAAATATCTCCTTTCATGATAATAAAATTTTTATAAATCTTAAATCTTAAAATGGTATGTCGCTTTCATTAACCGGCTCGGCGTTCTCTGCTTTACTTGCTAAACTGTCGCCAAAGCCGCTATCACTTATGCTGCTGCCAAAATTCGGGTCATTTTCTTCCGGCCAAGGCTGTGAAGAGAAATCATTATTTGAGCTTCCCTGCTGGCCTTGTCCCTGACCGAGAAAAATTATATTGCTGGCGTTAATTTCGGTATTGTATCTTTTGCCTGAACCGTCTTTAGCATCGTAACTAGTTGTTTGTATACGTCCTTCAACTAAAACCGGCCTGCCCTTCTTTAAATACTTTCCGCAATTTTCAGCCATTGCACCCCAGACTACAACATTTATATATTCTGTGCTTTCTTTTATTTCTCCGTTGTTGTCCTTATAATTATTATTCACAGCAACACCAAATCTTGCAATTGAGTGCTTATTAACAGTCTGTCTGAGTTCAGGATCTCGAGTCAAATTTCCTGCAATAATAGCACGGTTAAAACCTCTCATCGCAAAGTCCCTCCCACTTTAATTAATCGTCAAGTACTAATACTAACTGGCGATAAACATTCTGACGCAGGCCAAGCACACGTCTAAGCTCAAAAGTTTGCGCGGGTTCAAGCTCGAAATTAAATAATACATAATATCCTTCTGTTTTCTTACGGATGGGATAAGCAAGGGTCTTTTTACCCCAGTCATCAATTTTTGAAACAGTGCCGCCGAGATTCTTTAATAACTCGTCGATTTTAGCGATTTCTCCCGCCTGATCTGACTCTGAAGCAGCGTCGAGAATTACAAGCATTTCGTATTTACGCACTCTTCTACACCTCCTCCCTATGGTCTTCGGCCTCCTGTTAGTGCGAATAATCACAAGAGGCAGGGCAAAATGAATTATAGCATAATATAAGCAAAAAAATTTTTTTGTGAGTGAAATATTTATTATACATGAAAAGAGGCTCTCACTGTTTGAATGAGTGAAAGCCCCCGGTTATATTCTTGATTTTATGGTCGGGATGAGAGGATTCGAACCTCCGACCCCCTGCACCCCATGCAGATGCGCTAAGCCAGACTGCGCTACATCCCGAAAACGCTCAATATTTTACATGATTTCTTGAAAATTTCAAGCTCATTATTAAATCTCGCGCTTCAAAATCACGAAAAATACATTCGGATCAAAAGTAGTTCTCACTGCAAAAATTTCGGAAATTTCCCAGCCCTCTGCACCGTATTTATTTAATATCTGCTCAACCTCTGCAGTTTTCGATGCCGCGTGCCTGCTTTTCTGCAATGAAGTTAGAGACCCGAGCGGAACTACTTTATATTCATATTTTACAGCCGATAAAGCCGGACAAGTCAAGCATAATATCATTAAGAGTGATAATAAAAATTTTCGCATGATTAAGCCCTCGTTTAGTTCTTTCTTGTCGCATTAATTATTACGCCTGTAGAAGTTCCTACTTTATAGATCATATCTATAGTATCCTTCAGCATCTCCATTGAAGTCCTGTCTACATATTTCAGCGGCACAACTATAGTATCTCCGGGCTCAACTATTGCCGAGAAACCTTGCGGGGGTGTCCATTGTTTAGACGATAATAGAGACGTATTGCGGGTAAGTTTGATTGTAGATCCGTCGCTCTTGAGTAAATACAACATGCGTTTATGCGCGTTCTTTACTGGACCTCCTGCGGCGTTGACATAAGCATTTATGCTCGTATTTGGTCTATAAGTCTGCGATGATGACGAGTAAACAGCTCCCATTACATTTACAGTAATAGGCACTGTAGGAACATTTAAAGCGTCCCCGTTCTGTAATTCATAGTCCCATGCTGTATTTCTTATATTTGCAGGCGTATCAATTTTTGTAATGACTCGTCCCATTATGTCCATTTCCCGCAAACTGTTAATTAATTCGCGCCTCCGTCTGAATTCTGCGTCCATTGCTGTAGCGTTTGCAGAGCTTGCACTGCTTCTCCCGCTGACTGTGTTCTGAACACTCTGCAATAAATCGCGCTCCATTTGGTCGGCCATTCTGTTAATTGCTTTTCTTTGCTCTTCTGCTACACTCCTACGAGTAAATATTGAGCCACGTAAAAACGCCTTTGAAGTGAACCCGCCCGCACGTTCGATTAAATCCGAAATTTTTTCGCCCGTGAACATCGCATAAGTCCCCGGCCTGCTTACTTCGCCGTTAATAGTAACGTAAATTTGCTGTTTCCAGTCAGGAATCATTAAAATTGTTATATGGTCATTATTCTGGAGAGTCATATTATTTTCAGGATCTCCGAGTAAAGCCTGCTGAATGTTGATTGTAAAACGCTGATTGACCGGTCCGCTAAGTGAAGGCATAACGCGTGTAACTTCGGCAAATTCTGAAGCAGTAGGTCCGAGTCCTCCCGCACGTTCTACAATTTCTGAAATTTTTGTACGTCCGGGAATGATTACATATTGGCCGGGTCGCATTAATGGGCCTGTTATTGTTGCGCTTGCTGTGAAATTATAGACTGGATAAAGCCTGATAATATCGCCGTCCTGCAATTCTGTATTCTCTAGTTCGTCAATAGTGCCTTCAAGTGCGCTCGCATAAGCATGTTCAAATATTCTGTAATACTGGACTCGGCCTTTGAAAGTCTGAGCGTTGAGTCCTCCTGCTATGAATAATAAATCTTTAAGCCTCGTAGCTCCGTTAAGCTCATAAACGCCGGGAGTCTGGATTTCTCCAGCGAGTCCGACTAATGGCCCGACCGGTGGAATATAAATAACGTCCCCTGCCTGCAATCTTGCGTCTTGAGTCTGGTCGCCCTGTAATAACATTGCGTACATATCTAATATTGCTATAGTTTGGCCGTTGCGTTTGAGTTCAATTTTTCGCAGTGATCCGGTCGGTGATGGCCCCCCTGAAGCAAGCAAGGCATTTATCAGAGTCGAGAATGATGACACAGTATAAGCTCCGGGTCTGCGTGCATTTCCTGTAACATAAATCATGATTGAACTTAATTGTCCCATTGATAAATTCATTTGATAGCCGGTGTAATATTGATTTAGGCGGGACTGCAAAACTCTCTCGGCTTCTGTCAAAGTATATCCTGCCAAACGAACGACTCCGATATGCGGAATTGTCGCCATTCCATCGCGGTTAATTTGAACTTTGTAGATACCCTCTTCAGGAATCCCCCATAAAGTTAATGTTATCTCGTCGCCTACGTTGATTCTATAGCCTTGAGTAACGGGTAAGGAATTTTGCGGGGCATATGTTGACGGCGGATTTCTGAAAAATGACATGCCATAACGCGGCAATCTTTGCATTAATTGATACATGGGACTGCCGAATGTTCGAGAAGATAAAATCTGATTAAAATAGTCGTCAATTTCCTGCGCACTTAATGGAGCATCAACATCATTTAATAAATTTTGCTGCGTTAAATTTTGATTGGGCTGATTCGTATCTTGCTGAAATAAATTATTTTGTCCGCGCGTTAAGTCAACATTTTCGATGTTATTACCCGGTCTAGTTGAGTCAAGTCCTGATAAATCAATACCGCTCCTGCCTGTAGTAGGGACCCTAGGTGTAACAGGCACTGAAGGAGCATTAGGAATCGAAGGAATATCAACAGCTCCGGGAGTCTGTGCAGAGCCTCCAACAGGACTGCCGCCCCCGATAAAGCCGCTTCCAAACTCGGCAGCAAACGAACTCGTACACAACGCAAATATTAGTGTAATCCAGCAAAATTTTTTAAGCATAAAACTTTTCAACTTATAATCACTCCAAATTTTTTATTATTTATGTATTACGTAATCGAGAATGCTTCTTATTTCTTGAGTATCCCCGCTATTATCTCCGTCATCATATGAACAATATTCTTGTAATAAATTCTGTACGTTCAATTTTAGCGCAACCGGCCTTAATTGATCCATGAATCTTTCAGGAGTCCTGATTTTTCCGCCCTCACGCCCTGATTGAATATCCCACGCAGAAATTAATAAAGTATCTTGCTCCCAAACATGCGCGCTAGAATTCCCGAACCATGTCCCGAACCATTTATCAGCAGGTATCTCTAAATGTACGCCCGCTTTTGTGTAACTTTTTCCGGGTGCGTGAACGTCCGTATCCATGTACCAGAATCCTATAGCAGTATCATCCCAGTGTCGAGTAGCTGAAATTTTCCAGCCCTTATCGCCGTCCGCAAATTTGCCCCAGTCTGCCTGAATATCAAGATCCAACGGGCTTATATGTATACCAGCCTGAGCCCAGTAAAGCCCGCGCCATGATTTGTCAATGTCAACATCGTAAGTACTGCCGCGATAATAAACATATACGCCGTCAGTGAGTCCCCCGAATGAGTACGGATCTCTATCGTGAATAGCCGCAAATCTCGCACCGAGCCACCAAGATCCGTTTTTAGCGTAGACTCGCCCCCAGAAATTAGCCCCGAACCATTCTTCATCGAGATAACCGGCCTCCCCGAATATCCATGTGCGATTATTAAATATATTACGCGCATATGTAAAGCCCGCTTGCTGGATTCTGATTTTGTCGTTCAAATCCTTCTCCCACCAGAGTCCGGGCCAGTCGCTTGTATCTATGTTATTTGCGAACGGGAATTTTACGTCTATTACTGACTGCCAGCCATTTGAATATCTCCCCTTGTAAATTAAATCTATGTTCCAACGATCCATGTAAGTCCTTGCTATAGTCTGATCTATTCTAGGATCATATGTAATCATTGCTTTGATTTCGTGCTTGGCCTTAGATTTCAAAATATTTGCGTCGTGATTCGGGTTTCCTTCTGCCCAGTTAAATAATGCTGCTTTTAATGATTCATCACTGCGTATTGATCTCGCTCTAATGTCAAATAAAATAGTTCCGGGGAATTCAGCCTGCACAATGGGAACTCCGGCATTTTTCGCGATTAATAATAACTCTTCAGTCTCCGGCATAACAGCAGCTAAGACAACTAAGACTCTTGTCATTGCCTCAGCGTGTGAAGCATAACCGTAATTTTCATAAGCGAGTATTAATTTATGGCCGTGATCTAATTCTAATAAAGTAATATCTACATCTCGGACTCGTGTAAATTTTTCAAGACCTGATTTTATCCGCGAAATTAATTCTTGTGAGTCTATATCTTCCCAGTTAGCAGGGCGGGGATCTCCGGGAGTCTCGTAATTTGTTTTGCGTCTGCCTCCGATATATGGGCCTCTGAGATTAATTTTTTGTGAAATAGTAAACGCGAATTCGTCACCCCTTTGCCAGCTTACAGAACCTTCAAGACCGAACGGAGTTTTTAATACAAGACCGACATTATATTTTTTCTTGGGAGACTCGTTTAATATATTGAACCCGTTTGCTGCATCTCTTGTGTAATCTAATTTTCCGTATTCGGCTTTAATAGTCAGCCAGTTCGTTACGTCGTATTCAATGCCTCCGAAAAAGCCGTTTAACCTGTCTGAGCCATAACCGAGAGTCAAAGCGACTTTATCCCACCGCCATGTAGCAACACCGTAATGAGCTTTCATTATTTCAGTGCCTGTAACGTCATAAATTCCGAATGCAATAGAAGGCAAATACCATAATTTTTTATTAGATGCCCTGTTGTGCCATAAGACAGCCTTTAAATCTATAGCCTTGTCCATGTATTTACGTCCTAGAACTTCTCCGCTCGGCCCGCTGCTGTAGGGATTTATCGTAATTGTGTCGAAAGTAGTTAAGCGCGAATTTATTTCAAGCCACGGAAGCCACGACATATCAAGAAAGTAATAATTATATGGTGAATTCTTTGTGTAGCCGAATCTTCCGCTGCCATCATCAGGAATTTCTGCCGTCGGATATTCCCAGAGTCCCGTCATTCCCGTATTGCCCGCTGTTGAAGCATAAATATTACTTGTAAATATCAACGTCAACAGGATTGCTGACAGGAATAAACGTAAAGCCCTCTGCAAAATCAATCTCTCCTCTTTTGTGTAATTTCTCTAACCTGAAATTAAGCATATTTTACACTATAAACGCGCAAAAAATTAATAAATACAAAAAATTTTCTCGTGCATAAATAAAATTTATATTAAAATCTCATAAAATCAGCCGACAATTTATAAATTTCGCGAAAAAATACACTTGCAAATTTTAAAGATATGTTATAATCAGGGGCATTAAATAAAAATTTAATCATGTTGCTTTAACAAGGGGTATAGAGAGCTTTAATAATGAATCGCCATTCAGTGGTTGCTTTAATAGGTTCTACAGCCGTAGGAAAGACGGCATTGAGTTTATCTATCGCAGAAAAATTGAACGCGGAAATTATTTCAGTAGACTCGCGTCAAGTCTATAGATACATGGATATAGGCACTGATAAAATTTCGCACTCATTCAGGCATGAGATCCCGCACCATATGATAGACATAGTTGACCCTGACGAAAAATTTACGGTTTCAGATTTTGCAGAATTAGCAGCTCAAGCCGTAAAAAGAATCTCAACACGAGGTAAAGTGCCTTTATTCGTCGGAGGGACTCCGTTTTATTATAATGCGTTGTTTCATGCAAGTTTGAATCAAGATTTGCCATCGGATGATAATATTCGCGAAAAATACGAAGCTCTAGCAAATTCACAAGGTGCCGAGTTATTGCACATGAGACTTTCAGAAGTTGACCCAGTTACAGCCGGCAAATTACACAAGAATGATATTCAACGAGTAACGCGCGCGCTTGAAATATGGGACTTGACCGGCAAAGCTCCTTCACAGATTTATAACGAGGGAATTAAACGCGATTACGGTTTTGACGTGCTTTATATCGGGCTGTCTCGTTCACGCGAAGAATTATTTTCACGAATTGCAATAAGGCTCGAACAGGAATTTAATTCGGGCTTCCCTGAAGAAGTCGAGTGGCTCATTAATAACGGCTTTGATGAGAGATTCACACCGTTAAAAGGTTTGGGCTACAGTGAATTAATCAGCTATTATCGCGGCAAAATAAGTCTTGACTCAGCACTTGAGAATTCAATAGCTCGGACTAAGGCATTTTGCAGACGGCAGCAAACTTGGTTTAAAAAATTTGAGCCGGCCATATGGTTCAATATGTCAGAGTCTAATCATGAAGACGAAATTATTAATCTCGCTATGAATCATATTTATAGTAATAAGGAAGGAGACTCGCCCGAATGAAAATAATAATGGCTGAACATGCCGGATTTTGTTTCGGAGTAAAGCGGGCAGTTGACGCTATAGAAAGCTCGTTACTGACAAATAAAGAAGTCTGGACTATAGGGCTTCCCATTCATAACCCGCAGGAAGTAGCGAGGCTTGAGTCTCTGGGATTAAGAGTCGCAAAAGATTCCGGTGAAATTCCTTCAGGCTCTAAAGTATTAATCAGGGCGCACGGTGAATCTCTTGATGTAATAAAAAATTTGCAGGCTCGAAATATTGAAGTAATTGATATGACATGCCCATTTGTTAAGAAAGCTCAAGACTTGGCCGGGCAGTTATCACGAGAAAATTATTTTATTGTCTTACTAGGCGATAAGAATCACCCTGAAATCATAGGCATTCTAGGACATATTGAACCGGGACAAGATTCTCAAGTTATAGCAAATGAAGACGAGGCCGCAAAAATTACAAGACATTCAAAAATTGCGCTTATCTCACAAACTACTCAACGTGAAGAAAGACTCGCTAAAGTCGCAGGAATCTTAACGGGTAAAACTCAATATTTACTAGTATGTAATACAATTTGCAAGGCAACTTCAGAAAGACAGGAGTCGGCGCGTTCACTCGTGAGAAATAATCACGTTGACGGTGTTATTTTGATCGGGGGCAAATCCAGCGCGAACACTGGGAAGTTACGCGACATTATAGAGTCAGAAGGCGTGAGTGTCTTATGGCTCGAAGATAACTGCGAACTTGATAATAATAAAAACTGGCTCGCAGATAAAAACGTGATTGGTATAGCCGCAGGAGCAAGTACTCCGGCATGGCTTATCGATAAAATAAAATTTAGTATTGCGGAAACAAAGGCAGTCAAGGGGGATTGATTCATTATGGATCAGCAAGAAAATTTTGAGCGTCAAGAAGAATTAACACAAGACGCAGCGCAGACACAGGAAAATCCCAGCACAATGGGACAAGGTAATCAGGCTCCAGAAACAGAATCAGAATCAGTGAAAGAGCCTGAGACGATGCAGGAGCTTTTAGATCAATACGGAAGCACTGTACGTTTACGTAAGGGAGAAATTCTCACAGGAACAGTCGTAAGTAAGACAGATGCGGGCTGGCTCGTAAATGTCGGCTTTAAGTGTGAAGGTTTATTACCCGAAAAAGAGTACACTAATCACTCACTCATTGAGAGCGGAGAAGAACCTAAACCGGGCGATCAAATCGAGGTCGAAGTTACTAACGTGCGCGACGGTGAAGAAGCACAATTAACTCTAAGCCGTTGGAGACATGAATTTGAGAAACGCTGGCAGGCACTTGAGGCAAAAATCGCAGAGAGTCCTTCAATGCAAGTTAAGGGAATCAGCAGAGTCAAAGGCGGTCTTATGGTAGATTGCTGCGGACTCGAAGGCTTTATACCGATTTCGCATTTAACTATCACAGGGAAGGGCGTTAATCCTCAAAATTTCGTCGGGCATAATTTAACCGTCAAAGTGTTAGATCATGACAGACGCAAGCATAGACTCGTATTCTCAAGGCGCGAATTACTTGAGCAGGCAGAAAACGAGCGCAAAGCAAAATTTTATGAGAGAGTCCACGAGGGCGATATTCTTGAGGGTGAAGTCAGCAGCTTAACTGATTTCGGCGTGTTCGTGAATCTCGGCGAAATGGACGGACTTGTTCATGTTACTGAATTGACTTGGAAGCGAAATATCAAGATTCGCGAAATGTTCAAGAAGGGCGATAAAGTTACTGTTAAAGTAATCGGAATCGACAAAGAGAATGACAGAATCTCCCTGAGTATTAAGCAGGTTTCCGGAGATCCTTGGGACACTGTGAGCGAGAGAATTCACACGGGCGATGTCATGAAAGGTGTAGTAACTAATTTGACGGAGTTCGGGGCATTCGTTGAGCTTGAACCGGGCATCGAGGGACTTGTACATGTCGGCGATATCAGCTGGACCAGAATCAAGAGACCTCGCGACGTATTAAAGCGCGGCCAAGAAGTAGAAGTGTTAGTGCTTGAAGTCGACACCGAGAAAAAGCGTATCAGTCTCGGCTGCAAACAGCTTAATGACCCGTGGAGCAATATTACTGAACGTTATCAGCCCGGACAAGATATTAAGGTCAAAGTTGTGAGACTGGCAGATTTCGGCGCATTCGTTGAAGTTGAAGAGGGAGTCGAGGCTTTAATTCATATTTCACAGATCAGCCGCAGCAGAGTCGAGAAACCCGGCGATGTCTTAAGCGAAGGTCAGGAAGTAGAGACAAGAATCCTCGAAGTTAACCCGGAACAGCGCAGAATGAGACTCTCAATGAGAGAACTTGAGCCGGAACCCGAACCGGTACCAGTTCAGGAAGAACAGGAAGTAATTAAGCCTGAACGCTCAGAACGTCCCGATCAGCCAAAACGTGAGAAACGCGAAAAACGCGGCAAATCACGAGCAAGAGCACTTAAAGAGTCAGCAGGTTATGAAGACGACGAAGAAGGAGTCATTTATAATCCATTTGCTGAGGCTTTCAAAGATACTAACTGGACGAACGAATAATAAAATTTTTTCCTGCCGCCGTCTCCCACCCACCCACCCCGACGGCGGCTGTGATTCACTCATGCTAAAAGGGGGATTTATTCAAAATGGAATTCTTTGATTTAATTAAAGCGCGCTATTCATGCAGGAAATTTGCAAATAAGCCCGTAGAAGATGATAAACTCACAAAAATTTTAGAGGCCGCAAATCTCGCTCCTACTGCTAAGAACGTTCAGCCAGTTAAAATCTGGGTATTCAAGAGTAATGACTCAATCGGAAAAGTTAAAACTGTTACTCCGTGCCACTTTAATGCGCCTGTAATTCTCGCAGTGGGAGGCACTAAAGACGGGGCATTTGTCAGATCTGACGGCAGAAATTATGAAGATGTTGACGCTTGTATTGTAGCGACTCATTTAATGCTGGCTGTTCATGATTTAGGGCTAGGATCTACGTGGGTAGGATTCTTTGACGCTGAAAAGTTAAAAGAGTTATTCCCGGAAATGAAAGATTTTGATCTTGTCGCGTTATTCCCGATCGGTTATCCTGCTGAAGATGCACAGCCTGCAGAGAGACATTTTATCAGGAAAAATTTAGACGAACTCGTTAAATATTTATAATGCTTGAATTAATACGTGCATTTATAGCGGTCAAAGTTCCCGGTCAAGTCGCCGACTCACTTGAAAATTTCTTGTCGGAATTAAGGCCGCTTTCTCGCATAAAATGGGTCAGGAGAAATCAATTTCACATAACATTAAAATTTCTCGGTGAACTTGAGCCAAGTATTATAAGACTCGTGCAGGATCTATTATTGCCCATGAAAAAATTTAAGCCCTTCACTATAGAATTAAATCACATCGGGGCATTTCCTAATTTGAACGCTCCCAGAGTCTTATGGCTCGGCGGAGATAAAGGCTCTCAGGAACTCGCAAAACTTTCACGCAAAATTAATGATATTTTATACAGTGAAGCAGATTTGCCGATTGATGACAAAAAATTTCGAGCGCATTTGACTCTTGCAAGATTGAAGGATTCATTTTTGCCGGAAGAACTTGTAAGAAAACTCGGAACTGTACAAAATTTTTCGTGGCTCTGTGATGAGTTATTCTTAATGCGCAGTGAATTGACACCGGGCGGGCCTATTTACTCGCAGTTATTATAATGTCAGCAAAAAATTAACTCGGCAAATGAAATAAAATTTTTAGAAATATTCAGGTGTTATATAAAATGGAATTCTGCAAACTTGAAATATTTATACCGGAGTCTCACTTGGAAATTTTACAGCAAGTTTTGAGAGATTCGGACGCGGGACATATCGGAAATTATGACTCTTGCTTGTCGTATAGTCATGTTATAAGCACGTGGAGGCCTTTAGAGAACACGAGTCCATATATAGGCGAGGCAAATATTTTAAGCACAGAGAGTGAAATCAAAGTAGAAGTAACTTGCAAGATTAAAGATTTAGACTCAATTATTCAAGCTGTCAAAAAAATTCATCCCTATGAAGAGCCGGTTATTAACGTAATCCCGTTATTGAGAATCTCACTGTAAACGCTATAATCATGTAAATTATATTTATTGAGGGGGATTTATATGATTCGCAAAATTATTAATATTGACGAGTCAAAATGCAACGGCTGCGGCTTGTGTGCCCGGGCTTGTCATGAGGGAGCTATTGAAATTATTGACGGGAAGGCGAAATTAACGCGCGAGAATTTTTGCGACGGATTCGGGGATTGTCTGCCTGAATGTCCGACGGGAGCTATTAGCTTTATAGAACGTGAGGCTCCGGAATATGACAAAATCGCAGTCGAACGCGCAAAAGTTTCACGTCAAATGCTTTCACTGGGAATTCAATGGCCCATACAAATTAAGCTCGTGCCGGTAAATGCGGAATTTTTCGGGAATTCAAATTTATTAATTGCTGCTGATTGCACGGGATTTATTTATGCGAACATTCACGGGGAATTTATCAAGAATCACGTTACATTAATTGCTTGTCCGAAATTAGACGGCGTTAATTATGCTGAAAAACTTTCACAAATTTTTGCGTTAAATAGTATTAATAGCATAACACTTTTAAGAATGGAAGTTCCATGCTGCGGAGGTCTTGAAAGAATGATTAACGAGGCTTTGAAAATTTCAGGCAAAAATATAGCTTTCACCGTAAAAACTGTAACAAGGGCCGGCAAAATTATTTAATTCCCGCAAAAAAAAAATTCCCCTCCAGCAAATTAATTACTAGAGGGGACGGAAAATTTTAATTCAACTATTTAATTACTATATCGGGCTGTGCTGACCCTGTGAATCTCACTGAAGAGTCATACATTCCGAACGCGCTTATTTGAGGAACTTTGAACGTTCCGCGAGTAACTGCCCTCATCTTGAAGCCGTATGATCTTTCACCCTTGACTCTGTTAAAGAATAATACAAGCCTGTCATCGCGAATATCACTCACAACTCCGTAGCCTGAATTAGTCTCGCCGTCGTCAAGTCTAGGATTCTCAAGCTCAAAACCGGCCGGCAATAAATAACTTAACGCGAGATTATTTACTGTCATTGACGGCCTGATAGTCAATACTGCCTGCACTATAGTCCCGTGATTAATGGGCTGTGAAGGATTTAATATATTCCCCTTCTCGTCAAAGTAAACGCACTCGATATTAATATTTTTGCGTTCAGGTTTAGGCTGACTCTTTGTGTATCCTGTCGCGCTCCATGAGTAACAGCCCTGCCCCGTTCCTTTGCCCTCGATTAAGATAGCCGAGTCTTTAGGAAGTTCGCTAATTTTTATAGACGCTGCCTTGTGATTCGCAAATTCTAAAATCGCCGAGTCGTTCGTCTCTGTGTTCACATGAGCAGTAATATCACTCTTTGCGCTGACTGCCTCGACATTATAGCGAGCTAGGGCAATTAATGACGCTGAATTATCCTGTGTGCTGTACCAGCCGCCGTTACTGCCGAGATTTAATAAACGTGAAGCAAGTTCTGTTACTTCAGGTGCCCGCGGTTCAACGTCAAGCCACATAGATAATAATAATGCTGTGTTTCTTGCGTCTGACTCAAGAGTCCCGCCTGATGATTTCACGCTGCCGAGCTGCAAATTCTTTAACGAGTCTGAATTCCCGTCAATAAGTGCCTGAGCTCCTGCCAAATAAACATGTCCGGACGGTCTTAATCTCCTGTGATTCTCGCGTAAATATTCAATCCATCCGAGCGGCTTTTCTCCGTTGAGAGTCAAGACATATACAGCATAGGCCTTAGTTGTTAAATCGTCGCGTTCGTCATCGTTTGAATCATATGCCGGCATTGACGGTAAATACTGCCTCATCCAGTTAATAACGCCCGTGAACATCTCTTCAGGGAAGTTGATTCCTTTTTTCTTGGCCTCAAGTAAGAAGTGAGCTGCGTAGACGCTCCCCCAGTTGAACGGCGTAGAACTTCCCGGCCACATCGCAAATGAGCCGTCATATAGCTGCATTGATTGAATTCTTATAATTGCGTTGTCTACTCGTGATTTAATAGCCTCGTCATTAATCGTGTCGGGGTCAATCTCTGCTAAAGCGTCAGGAAGTATCAAGAACGGCCAAGCTCCTGAAATAGTCTGCTCAAGACAGCCATATGGATAATTGCGCAGGAAATTCACGGCCTGATTGAGACTCACCGCCGGAGTATCTGCAAGAGTAAGAGATCCCGTTATTTTTCCGGCAAAATCATTTAATGGCAGCTCCAATCTTGTACGGCCCTCTTCAAATATTCCCGAGCCTCCCATTGTTACAACCGGCCAAGCGGATCTAATCGGCATTTCGATTTCTTGTGTGAATTCGCGCTGCTTCCCGTTCTCGTTCCATGAAGTAATAATCTTGAGTGCTGCTCTGTCTGAACCTCCGAGTGCCTTTGCTGTAGTGTTAAATGACGCGTTCCCGCCTGCTGAAATATTCAAATCCGCAAATGTTTCTTTGAGCGATAATCCTTCAGGTACAAGAGTAATTTTTACGCTGCGATTCTGTCCTGACGTGTTAAATACTACAGTGGGAATTGTGAAAGAGTCATCAGGTGCGGCAAATCTCGGTAATCCCGTCTCTGTTACTATTTCGCGGGCAATCTGAATATTTTTCTCCGCATTCCCGAAATTCTTACCCGATGCAGCAACAACACAAAGCCGGCCCCGTCCGCTGAATTCCGGTATATCAAGCTCAGTAGTAATTACTCCGTTTTTGTCGGGCGTTAGTGTGCCTTCAAAGAGTGAAAGAATCTTGAATCTCTGAACGTTTGAGTCCCCTGCGAGTGCTGCGAGTCCTTCATCTCCGGCGGGGTGTAACTGCTCAGTTGCCTGATCTTCAACCGGAATAATTTGATCGTAAATGTCGAATCCCTGAGAATTTAATTTCTTGAGCCCCCAGAAATAATTAAGCAAATCCGGTGTCTTGTAACGAGTGAGGCCTAATACTCCATCATCAACAAGCGCAATAGATACATCAGCATTATTTGTGATTGATTGTGAATTAGACTTGAGAGTCAATTTTACCGGCAATTTTGAAGCTGGCTCAATTTTATCGGGAGCGTCAATATTTACTGCGATATTATAATCAGAAATATCAACTTTAACACGCGCGAGTCCTATTGCCCTATGAGTCGCCCAGCCTTTGGAGTCCTCCTGTTTAACAGGTCTTACAAGCCACGCAGTAACCCAGACATTCGGCCTCATATTCTGCTCGATTTTAAAGTCAAATTTTACTTCTGATTCGTCAACGCGCTGAATTTTACGTGTGATTAAATTCGAGTTCTCAAGAGTAAGCATTAACAGGCCTTCAAATGGGACTTTGACATTAACTACTGCATTTTCACCGAGTTTGTAAGAGTCCTTCTCCGGTTTGATTTCGATTCTGTCAATTAATTGCGAACCTCCGCCCGCTGATTGTGAACTTGACGCGTAAAATCTATATACAGCCCTTGCAATGTCATCGCCGTCTGAAATTTTTACCATGTATGAGCCGTAACTTTCAGGCTTGAATGCGAATTCTGCGACTCCATTTTTCAGAGTTATATTTTTCTCCGCGACCTGATTAATTTCTTCTGTGCTCTGCCAGCGTTTACGGCCGTCAATCTCTACAATGTTGTAATCCCACGTGATTTTATAGAGTTCTGCTTTGAGTTCGCCGGGGTCTGCAGGTTCTTCTTCGGGGTTGATTGCTGCGACTCTAAATTTTGCGTCTTCACGTGCTGTAAAACTTTCTTTAACGGGTGCAATTCCTAACAGCCACGGAGCAGGATAATACGGCCTAGTTATTGTGCTAGATACCCAGCGGCCGCCGTCTTCCATTATTTCAGCTTTCATAGTTACGTTTATTAAAGTCGGTGCTTCCCAGTCTGCATCAAGAGTCAAGCTCGCTTCTAATTTGCCGAAATTATCAAGCTGTCCTTCTCCGATTGTGTCTTCTTCAGGTGCGAATCTTCTCGACGGATCCCCGAAATTATAAGCCTTCCACCTGTCTTGAGTCGGAGTAAATTTGCCTTCACGTGCTGTCCATGAAACTTTATAATTCAGTCCTGCACCGTCAACCCCGAAAAGCCAGCGCGCATAAACATCAGCCGTGAATTTGTCATTATGCAATAAATATTTCTTGTAAGTATTCATCTTGACTTCAAGACGAGGCGGGGCAAAATCTTCAACGTGGAAATTATACGCAGCAAGGGGCTTACTTTCTTGGCCGGGGATTGTTATAGACGCTGTCCAGAGTCCTGTTAGTGCATTAGAAGGTAACTGCAAATTTGTTACTGCGCTGCCCTTGTCTGAAAGAGTTAGAGTCTCCTGCTTGACTTTACGCCCTAAAGTATCACGCACTATAAACAACACAGGGAATGACTCCGGAGTTGAAATATCAGCGTTCCTGACAATGGACTTGAAATTAACGAGTTCGCCCGTCCTGTAAATGTCTCTAGGTGAGAAAATAACAGCGTCATAACCCTTTCTAAGCCAATCACGCCCGGAAGTGTCAAAAATTTCTCTGTCTAATAAATTTCTAGTTAATTGCACATATGTTAAATCAGTCTGTCCGTTTTGAGTCTTAGAAACTATAGCGAGTGAGGGCTGATTATCCGAGTCCCATGTAGCTTTATTCGGGAGTTCATAGAAAAATACTCCGCCGTTATTTGTTTTCCCTTGTGCTAAAAGCTGTTTTTTGTCGGAGAAAATTTTTACTTCAGCGTCCTGAATCCCCCTCGCAGTTGTAAGAGTATTCACCCAGATTAATATGCTGTCTTCCCAGAGTCTGGCAGTGGCTGCCATGTCGCTTAAATTTATTACTTGAGTCTCTTCATCCCACCAGCCTTTGCTTGAGTCCCTTGCTGTGAGCATAAATAAACCTCTTTCGCCGTTTACCATTTCTTGAACAGGTATAGATCGCCTTACTTGTTCATTTAATGGGAGGTCTAACGGAATTTCTTTTGTGAAGACTCTGCGTGCAATATCGCGCTCAAAATTGTCGTACTCTTTGCCGACAACATAGGGAATATTATTCTCATACATGCGCCATAAATCGAGCTGTAATTTTTTGACGTTGCGCAATTCTATGGGAATCAAGCTGTTTTCTAGGGCCGTCAAATAAGTTCCTGAAGCAGGAAGACTTATACGCGACTCTAAGTCAGGCATTATAATTGCTTGTCTGAAATCTTCTTTCAAAACAAGTCCGCCCTTAGATGGGAATCCTTTTTTGAAGGTAATAACAAATCTGCTTCTCGGCTTGAATTCTTTAGAGTTAATTATGAAATACTCATCGCTCCAGCCTGATTCAAAATCTAAATCACTGACAGGGGGATCAATTTTTATATAATTTTTCGCGGTCTTGACATCGACTCCGAAATTAAATGATGCCCTGATTGAGTTCTCATTGTCGGGACGTAAATTTTGCACTGTTAAAACGGGATCAAGTATCACAACTTCTGAAATATCGCGGTCGATTCCCATATCACCTTCACCGGATTTGAGTCCTGCTGCGATTGTAACAGTAAATTTTTGTCTCGACGAAGTTTTTTCTACAGGAACGGCGACTCTGATAGTTCGTGAAGGTAAAGCACCGTTAATATTATATGCAAGTTCCCGGCCTGCTGAATTCTTAATCCGCATAAAGCCCTTGAGTCTTGCCGGGTCAATCCGCATATTGAAATTTAACGTAAAATAAGCGTTGCCGTCTTTACCCATTGAGGCTTGAATATCAGTAGGCGAGAGTCCTTCAGTTTGGAATCTGAACGAACCGGGACCGATATTATTTCCGCGTCTGTCTCGTAAGTTATCGCGTAAAGTTGCCGTGTAAGTCGTAGCACCCTTTAACGGAGCAAGCAGTCTCGCCGTAAAAGTCCGTTCATTCTGCCAGCGTCCTTCAAGCTGTAAAGGGGGATTCACTTCAAACGGGAATAAATTATTTTCGGGAGTTATTAATTTTCCTGCTTGATTGCGATTGACTACGGGATTTCTGAAGACGATTCTAAATGAAACATTTTCAGGAACTGTACCAGTAGGCGCGAAACTTTGAACTCCTGCGGGCAATCCCGAACGTGCCGGAGCTGAATATGCTAAATTTACGCTCATCAGGAGAATCAAAAGTGTCAGAAAAATTCTGTGAGGCTTAAACAATTTATACATTCCTTTCTTGTTGAAATTATATAAAATTATAGCGCGTATTTTATGGGATAAACTACAAACTTTTACAGGTTTTTATCGAGAGAGTCATAATTTGCAGCAAAAAATTTTTTATTTATTACACAGCGCATAATAAACTATTAATCTTTGCTATAATCTATCTGACTAACTTAATAACTAGAGAAATTATTTCACAAGTTTATAATAAATATAATATAAAATTGGGAGGCAAAAATTTTTACATCATGGAAGAAAAGAAGACCGTTGCAGCTGCCAGCCGTAAATGGGAAGTAGTTGTATTTACTCTCGGAAAAGATGCATTTGCTATAAACGTGAACAAGACCCGCGAAATTTTGAGATGGACAGGGTGCCGGCCCATACCGACAAAGACTCCGGCATTCATAGGAATTACTACGATAAGAGAAGCGACTCTCCCGTTAATTGACCTGCGTATATTTCTAGGAATAGACTCGCCCGTCCCTATTGAACAAACTAAAGTAATGGTCGTTGAATTCAATGATATAAAATTAGGCTTTCTTGTTGACGGAGTAGAGAGAATTAGACAGGTGAACGCCGAAGATTTGGACTCGTCAAAGATGCGCGGAGTGTCTCTAAAATGGGTCTTGTATATAATTAAACGCGATGAGAGAAATATTTTATTGCTTGACTATGAAGCGATTATACAAGAGACTGCGCCGGCCGTTGCTGAACACATGTTCGATCAAAATAAATTAAGCGTCTACCAGAAACAAATCGGCCACGTTGAAGATTTTCACATTCTTGTTGCTGATGACTCGCCATTATTGAGGCAGCAGACGTGCGACGTGCTGAAACAATCAGGCTTTACGAGCATTTACCCAGTTAAAGACGGAGTCGAGGCTAGAAAATTATTACTTGATCAGGGCGAAAATTTTGACTTGTTAATTTCAGATATAGAGATGCCATTACTTGACGGATTGAGCTTAGTAGAGACTTTGAGGCAGGACGAGAGAGCGGCGGATTTACCGGTTATATTATTCTCGTCAATCATGGTAAAAGATTTGCTTGACAGGGCCGAGTCGCTGAAGATTATTCACGTGTTAAAGCCGGACGTGTATAAACTCGTTGAAGAAGTCATGAAAATTTATCAGGATATAAAGCGGCACAGAAATTTTTAAGGATTCCCCCTGAAATACAGGCACTCAGGGGGAGCGCGTTTTATTGCAGGTCAAAATTTATTTGGAATGTCATAGAGTTCGAGCCGTCAGAAATGATTAAATTATCGCCCTGTCTTGAAAATGTGAGAGTCCCTCGTTCTGATTGTGTTGACGTATCGCCGTTAAGATATTTTTGCGCATGAAACACGAAAAAATCCCGGTCTAGTAATCGCGCTGTGTTGCTTGTCTGATTGGCCATGAAATTAAATACTCCCAGCATTAGAATCGAAAAAATTGCCATTGCCGTAATGAATTCTACTAGAGTTTCAGCTTTTAATTTACGCAAAATAAATCACTCCCATTTATATAATATATTCTCAAATAATAAGGCTCTTGGAAATTTGCCCGAGTCAAGAAATTCACGAGTAAATTTATATTCATGACTCAAATTTTTTAACGCGTTGACTTGAGAAATATTCCCAGCTTCTAAGATTATATAACGAGGCTTTAAATTATTTGCGAAAATTCTCCGGTAAAATTTCATTCCGTCAGTACCTCCGTCAAGTGCATTCAATGGCTCATAATCTTTCACACTTGAGTCAAGTTTTGCGATTTCTTGAGATTCTATATAGGGCGGGTTGCTGATTAATAGATTTATATTTTCATTAAAGCCGTCAAGAGAATTCACAAATTTTGCGCGGTGATTCAAATTATAACGCGAGATATTTTCACGGGCATAAAATAAAGCCTTCTCGCTAATATCAATCATATAAGCAAACGAGTTAGCAAATTCAAGTAAAATAGTTAGGGCAATACACCCCGACCCGGTGCCGAAATCAAGAAATGAAAATTTTTCGTCAGGATTAAAGCAAGATTTTGCGGCATTGATTAGTGATTCAGTGTCTTGACGGGGAATTAATACGCCGGGGCCGACTTTGAAATCACGCCCGTAAAAAGTTGACTCGCCTAAAATATATTGCAACGGCTCACCGGACTCGCGTCGTGATATGAACGAGTCAATTTTTGAGAGTTCTTCACATGAAAAATTTTGACGGGTAAAAATTTGCGAATGACTCATATTAAGAGCCGCCGACATAAGCCAAATAGACTCCTGATAAAAATTTGATATGCCAGCGGACTCTAATTTTTTCGCGAAATAATTAATAACTTGCAAGATTCTAGCCTTCTAAATCCTGCAATTTCTGAGTCTGTTCAGCGAGTAACATCGCGTCAATCATCTCGTATAAATCGCCGTCAAGATATGACTCAAGTTTATAGAGAGTCAGATTTATTCTGTGATCCGTGATTCTATTTTGCGGAAAATTATAAGTCCTGACTCTTTCGCTCCTGTCGCCTGATCCTATCATTCCGCGGCGTTCTGAGGCCATTTCTGAATTCTGTTTCTGCTGCTCCAAATCGTATAATTTAGTTTTCAAATATGACATTGCCCGTGCTCTGTTCTTAATTTGCGAGCGTTCATCCTGACAAGTTACGACAATACCCGTCGGAAGGTGCGTAATTCTCACTGCTGAGTCAGTCATATTAACATGCTGGCCGCCTGCACCGCTGGATCTGTACGTGTCAATTTTCAAATCTTCCGGCCTGATTTCGACTTCTACGTCATCAGCTTCAGGCATAACAGCAACAGTTGCCGCGCTCGTGTGAATTCGTCCGCTTGCTTCAGTAACGGGGACTCGCTGGACTCTATGAACACCGGACTCGTATTTCATTTTGCTGTATGCGCCCTTGCTGTCGATTCTGAATATAATTTCTTTATAGCCGCCGATTCCTGCTGTATTAGTCGAGCTGTCAATAATTTCAATTTTCCAGTGCTGACGTTCGCAAAATCTCACGTACATTCTGAATAAATCCGCAGCAAATAAAGTAGCTTCATCGCCGCCCGTTCCTGCTCTGATTTCGACAACTACGCTTTTTTCGTCATTAGGATCTTGAGGCAGTAATAACAGAGTTAAATCTCGCGTAAAATTTTCGATTTTAGGTTCAAGATTTGCGAGTTCTTCACGCGCTAGAGTCTCAAGTTCTGAATCACCTGATTTGATTAACTCTTTTGCTTCAGATATGGACTTCAAAGCGTCCTGATATTCACGATATTTATTTACAACCGGTTCGAGCTGGGCGCGTTTCTTGCCGAGTGTCTGCAATTCTTTCGGGTTAGCTGCTATAGCCGGATCTGATAATTTATTGCCGACTTCTATATATTCCTGCTCGATAGCTTGTAATTTTGGCTCGATATTCATTTATTACACCACTTTTCTATTTATAGATTATAGATTTATTATATTTGCAAAAATTTTTTAATGCGTGAAATCCCTGACACGTTATTATCCGGCCAAGTGCAAAAATTTTCATGATAACGGCTTTAATAACGTTCGCAAATTTCAGGGCTATATTTATTAAATATCTGCAAAAAGTTTTTACTGTGTGAAATCCCCCGCATGTAAATATTATTAACTTCATGACAACAGCCCCCCGTCAAGTGCAGTATCAAGTGAAATTAACGCGACTTCAGCTTGATTTATATTAGGCTCTCTTGTCGTCAAAAATTGCAGAGTCAAAAACGGTGCTATAATGCATAATCCAAGTTTGCCCGAATTTGCCGCGAGTCTTATAATCTCGTATGAAATCCCTATTACAACAGGAATTAATATAATACGCGCTAGAACTTGCAAAATAAAACTTTCTCCGGCTATAAAAGTTTTTACAGGCGAGAAAACTATAATGCTTACTATCACGGCAATCAATAAAAACGAAGTCCCGCACCTCGGGTGAATTCGTGAACACTTCATAATATTTTCCGGAGTCATTTCTTGGCCGCTCTCGAATGCGTTAATAGTCTTATGTTCTGCACCGTGATATTTAAAGACTTCCCGAATATCTGACCAGAGTCCTATAATCGCTACATATGCAATAAATATTACTGCTCGCAAAACGCCTTCTATTATGTTCACGTAAAGGGGAGTACTCGCAAGATAACCGGCCAGCCATAAAGGAAGCGCAATAAACAGCCCTCCGACTGCGAAAACAGCAAGCGCAATCGACAATAAAATATCTTTGAAAGTCAATTTTTCCTGAGTCTCTTCAAGTGCAACTTCTGCCGAACGTGATAGAGCCTTAAATCCTGTCGCTAACATTTCGCACATTGTAACGACTCCGCGAATTAACGGCAATTTATACGGGTATCTTTGAGTGCGTGAACTATGCGGCCAATTTTCTTTGAATATATCGCCGCCCGGCTTTCTTACTGCGAGTCCCCATAAATTTTGCCCCTTCATTAAGACTCCTTCAATAACTGCCTGACCTCCGACGGGGATTTTCTTAATATTTGACTCGGCCTCTAAAATAAATAAATTAATCGCTATAACAAATAATAAATTGCTAAACAAGTAATAAATCCTCCATATTTTTATAGGGCTGATTGCATGAGCGTGTCTCTTCACATTTACCGAATATACACGAGGGGCCGGCCTTCTCAAATAAAACCGGTGCTTTCTCTCTCACAAGTATTAACATTTTCCGTGCGAGTTCGTGAATCTCCCATTGTGCGCGTCTGCAAAGTCTCAAGCTGAAAAAATGATGTAATTCGCGCGCGTTCATAGTCATTACTAGTCTCGTAGAATGTCCATGAGGCAAAATAAATCTTGCGTCTTCCTTTGAGATTCCCATTTCCGTCAAAATTTGATAAGTTTTCTGCGCTGACTCGGCCTGTTCCATGAAAATTTTTAATGCTTCCGGGTTCTCTTGAATTGAAGGCGGAATAATTATAGAGTCCTGTGATAAATTCATTTTTACGTAGCGTTGACTTTGCTGGCTGAAACTTGCGACTCTGTGTCTCACTAACTGATGAGAAGCGACTCGGCTTAATCCGTCGATTCCAAACGTAAAATTAACGTGCTCAAATGTCGATAAATGCCCGCTCTTGAATAAATCAGCAATTAATTTGCGTGATAAATTTTCTTCCTGAGCCTGCAATAAATTACTTGCTGTTGTGTCGCTATAACAAATCTTAGCGGCTGCTGCAACAATTTGATCGGGTTCGGGAGTATGAGCTAATAGAATTACATTCATGATTTATTAATCAAGATAATAAAAAAAGGGGCTTGAATTTTGCCCCTGGAACGACAAAATATTATACGTCTGTTTTCTGGCCGTAATTGATTCCCTGATATTTTTTCTGGAATTTCTCAAGGCGGCCTGCTTCAGTCAAAACTCTGCCCTTCTTGCCTGAATAAAACGGGTGGCAAGCTGAACATACGCCGACTCTAATTTCCTTCATTGTTGAACGAGTCATGAAAGTATTTCCGCACGCACATGTAACTTTGCATTCCTGATAGTCAGGATGTATTTTTTCCTTCATAGTAAATAATTCCTCCGGGTAAAGATAAAATATTAATGTCTGAGTCCAAGACGCTCAATTAACGAACGGTAGCGGTTAAAATCTTTATTCATGAGATAACGTAATAATCTCCTGCGGCTGCCGACCATCTTTAAGAGTCCCCGTCTTGAGTGAAAATCTTTCTTGTGAATCTTCAAATGCTCGGTGAGTTCGCGGATTCGTTCTGTCAAAATAGCGACCTGAACTTCGGGAGATCCCGTGTCTTTCTCGTGAGTCTTGTACTCTTCAATTACTGACTGTTTCTTTTCCTTCTGGATCATGAAAATTTTTCCTCCTGATTTAATCTTCAAAGCTGGGAATAAAGCTCAATCCAGTAAGCAATATTCTAAGCAGTGAGTATAAGCAGAAAATATATTAACACTCTGATAAAAATTTTGCACCTGTTATGACAGCGAATTATAAAATTTTTCTTGATTTAGCAGCTTATAGAATCACTCACAATCTATGTATTATAATTTCTCGTAACTTGCAAATATATTAACTATGACAGCGAATTATAAAATTTTTCTCGTTTGCTATTGTATAGAAATCCACCGCGCAAAGTGAATAAAGCTCATGAAAATTTTTTCTCACACAAAATAAATAAAATCTGGCAGATTAATATAAAAGTGTTGCTATAATATAGAAAATTTCTCAACTTACAAAAAAGGAGTTAAACAACATGAAAATTGCACTCGGTTGCGATCACGCAGGATATGTCTTAAAAGATGCAGTTGTGAAATTCTTAGAGTCCCATAATCTTGAATTTCTTGACATGGGAGCTTATGAATACAATAAAGATGACGACTACGCAGACCCGGCTTTTAAAGTTGCCGGCACAATTTTAGACGAGGAAGCTGACGAGGGGATTTTAATGTGCGGAACAGGTTTCGGAATCTCAATCGCAGCAAATAAAGTTCCCGGAATTCGTGCCGTTGCCTGTCATACTGTGAACGACGCAAGAATGGCCAAAGCTCATAATAATATAAATATTATCGCACTGGGCGGAAGTGTCATAAAGCCTGAAGATGTCGACCCGATTCTGCAAATGTGGCTTGATACTCAATTCGAGGGCGGGCGGCATATACGCAGGATTAATAAAATCGCTAAGGCTGAGAAGGCGACTTTAACAATGATGCATCAGGGCGGCGGGAAAGTCGTTATATTCAATCACCCGTTAGTACAGCATAAAGTCGGAATAATCAGGGACGTTAATACGAGCGTCAAGCAATTTAGAGAATTACTCAACGAAATAACCGGCTTGATGGTCTATGAAATCACACGAAATTTGCCGCTGACTGATAAAGAAGTTACTACACCTATAGCAAAAACTACAGTTCAGACTCTTGAAGGGAAAAAACTCGCGATTGTCCCAGTTTTGAGAGCAGGACTCGGAATGGTCGACGGAGTTTTACAGCTCGTGCCAAATGCTAAAGTCGGTCATATAGGATTATATAGAGATCCTCAAACACTTGAGCCTGTAGAATATTACTGCAAACTGCCATTTGACATTGAAGAACGAGAAATATTTGTACTTGATCCCATGCTTGCAACTGGCGGGAGTTCAAGCGCGGCTATCTCGTTAATCAAGAAAAGGGGAGGCCGTAAAATTTCGCTCGTCTGCTTAATCGGTGCGCCTGAAGGAATTGACAGAATCAATAAAGATCATCCGGACGTGTCAATTTTTATTGCTGCATTAGATACAAATTTGAACGATCACGGCTACATAGTGCCCGGACTCGGGGATGCCGGCGATAGATTATTCGGGACAAAATAAATTGCCAGATATAGACGTTGAAGCATTAATTTTCCTGATAATCGGCTTTTTCTGGGGGGGCTTTACTGCTCCTATTTCGATAAAGCTGGCAGGAATCTTCGGAATTATTGACATTCCGGACGCTCGAAAGATTCATAAAGGCAAAATGCCTCGCGGTGCAGGTCTTGGCCTATGGGTCGGGTATTTGCTCATGTCAGTTATTATGTCTGAGTCAATGCCCGAATTAAGATTTATTGCGACCGGAGCGACTATTATATTTTTCTGCGGTTATCTTGATGATATGTGTTCGCTAAGTCCATTTTTGAGACTCGGCCTGCATTTCATAGCTGCTTCAATTGTAGTTTTTCCGCTGGGACTGCCTATAACTCACACGATAATAGCTCTAATTTGGCTCGCTGGAGTAACAAGCGCATATAATTTAATTGACGGTATGAACGGATTATGTATCTCAATGTTTATAGCGTCTTCAGGAGCTTTATATATTCTCGGCAAATCTTACGCGGGAATTTGTATGGGAGCTATGGCACTGGGAGTCTTATGCTGGAACTTCCCTGCGGCACAAACTTTTTTAGGCGATGGAGGCAGCACCCTTTTAGGATATTTATTTGCGTCTCATTTCCTGAAAAACGCGATGCCGAATTTAACTAATGCGAGATGCCTAGATATATTATTATTATTAATTTTATTCGGAGGGATTCCAGTAATTGACACGGTTATAGCATTCTCGCGGCGTATTCTTTCGGGCAAGTCGCCATTTTACCCGGACAAGAAACATTTACATCACATTTTGATTTCGCTGACAGGTTCAAATGTCGTTACAGTCAGTATATTATTAATTCTTCAAGTTCTGACTTTGGCGGCGGGACTAAGCGTTTATTTTAGGCTGCTATGATGATAAAGAAAATTATTTGCGTAATAGGCACAAGACCAGAGGCTATAAAAATGGCTCCCGTTATTCAGGAATTGAAGGCGGATAAAAATTTTTGCGTGAAGACTCTTGCGACTGGTCAGCATACTGACATGTTAAGGCAGGCACTTGACGATTTTGATATTAAGTCAGACTACGATTTAAACATTATGAAGGCTCGTCAATCACTTGATTATATTACTTCGAGCGTATTAACAGGTGTCGGCGAAATTCTTGACTCTGACTCTCAAGATATGATTTTAGTACACGGCGATACTTCAACAACTTTTGCGGCGGCTTTGGCTGGCTTTAATCGTCATATATCAGTCGGACATGTTGAGGCGGGACTCAGAAGCCATGATTTAAATCTGCCATTTCCTGAAGAAGCAAACAGGGTATTAACTGACAGAATAGCGAGTTTATTTTTTGCACCTACACAGGGCGATTATGATAATTTAATAAATGAAGGAATCTCACGCGATAAAATTTTTATAACCGGCAATACTGTAATTGACGCGCTTTATAAGATTCTAGCAAAACAAGTGAATCAGCCTTCATACTTGCAAAATATAAATAATCGTCCGTTAATCCTAATGACAGCACACAGGCGCGAATCATGGGGGGAGACTCTCAAGGGCATTTGCGCGGGAGTAATTGATATTATTCTTGCAAGACCTGATGTAATTTTCTTGATTCCCTTGCATAAAAATCCGGTTGTGCGTGAAGTTATTAGAGATTGCTTGAAAGATTACCAGCAAAATATAATATTTACTGAGCCGCTAAATTATCCCGAATTCGTTAATGCAATGAATAAAAGCACGTTCATTTTATCAGACAGCGGAGGAGTCCAAGAAGAAGCAAGCGCAATTAATAAACCTGTCTTAATAATGCGTACTTTGTCAGAACGTCCGGAGGCAGTGAATCACGGAACTTGTATATTAGTCGGCACAAAAAGGGACTCTATACGCGATGAGTCATTAAAATTATTGAATGATTCGGAGTATATGCGGCAAATTCTAGCAAAAAATATAATGCCGTTCGGAAATGGTACAGCCTCGCAAAAGATTCACGGGGCAATTAATAAATATTTTGCTATGAAGGAGGCTGATTTGACATAGAAAATTTAAATGTTATGAAGATTACGGGGGGAATTCCTCTCAAAGGCACAATTAAGACTCAAGGCGCGAAAAATGCTGCTTTGCCCGTTATGGCTGTTGCTTTGTTATTGAGGGGTGAGACTCTGACGCTTGATAATGTCCCGGATTTGTATGATATTCACTCAATGATGGAAATTTTGAGGACTCTGGGCGTTAATGTCGAATATAAACACGACGGCAGGAATTCACAGGCGATTTTCAGAGTCCCCGACGAACTAAAATGGGAAGTCCCTGAGTCTCTCGCTCGTAAAATGCGCGCTTCTTCTCTCATGTTAGGGCCGTTGCTTGCAAATTGCGGGCGGGTTTCTCTGCCATTGCCGGGGGGCTGTTCTATAGGAGCTAGACCCATAGATTTGCACTTGAAAGGTTTAAAGCAAATGGGCGCGGAAATCGACATTAAAGACGGAGTCGTTCATGCACGAGTAAAAGGCAGATTGCGGGGCCGGAGAATTTATCTTGACTTCCCATCAGTCGGAGCTACTGAAAATTTAATGATGGCTGCTTCTCTCGCGTCAGGTGAGACAATCATAGAAAATATTGCGCGTGAACCTGAAATTGATAATCTAGCTGAAACTCTTAGATGTATAGGCGTAACTGTTGAGCTTGAAGGAGTCGGCGGTGTCAGAATCAAGGGGATCGAGAAAGCTCATTCGGGCCGTGATAAAGTCATTCCCGACAGAATAGAGGCGTGTACTTATATTCTTGCAGGAGTAATGACTAACGGGCATATTAAAGTCGAAGATGTTATACCGTCTCACATTGATGCAATTCTCGCAAAAATGGAAGAGGCCCGCGCAAAATTTACAGTCAAGAAAAATGTCGTTGAAGTCTTCCCCGCTAAACGTCTTCACCCTGTTACTATTAAGACAATGCCATATCCCGGATTCCCGACTGATTCACAGCCTCAAATGGCCGCAGCTCTTTCACTGGCCGCAGGAGTCAGCACTATTGAAGAAAGCGTATTTCAAGCAAGATTTCTTTATGCTCAGGAATTAAATCGAATGGGCGCAAATATTCAGATTTCGAGGGATGTTGCTATAATTCGCGGAGTCGAAAATTTACACGGTGCGGCAGTAAAAGCTACTGACTTGAGGGCCGGGGCTGCTTTGATAATTGCGGGACTGGCTGCGAAAGGCGAGACTCGAGTCGAAGATATGATACACGTTTGGCGCGGTTATGAGGCCATTGACAAGAAATTAACGGACTTAGGAGCAAAAGTTGAACTCATGTGACTCGCTTAAAAATATAGAAATCTTTGCATTTGTCGGACCTGCAGGAACAGGCAAGAGTCATCGTGCGACTCATGTTGCCAAACAAAACGGGATTGATATTATAATCGATGACGGTTTATTAATTTCACGAGGGCGAATTTTAGCAGGACGCAGCGCAAAATCAGAAATTAACAGACTCCGGGCAATTAGGCGCGCAATTTTTGAATATCAGGATCACCGCGATGAAGTTGTCAAGTATCTCACAAAGAATCCCCCTAAAAGATTAATGATTCTTGCTACTTCTGATGATATGATCGTGAAAATTATTTCAAGGCTGGGGCTTAATTATCCGGAAAAATTTATATATATTTCTGATATTTCTACACCTGAAGAGATTAACGCGGCTTTACGTGAGAGACGGGAGAAAAAACAGCATGTTGTCCCGGTAGCTAAGGCACAAATACAGCAGAATTTTGCGGGCAAACTCGTGAGTCAAATTCGGGGATTCTTCAGAGGGCGCGACAAAGAAGAAAGCAGCAATACTATAGTGAAGCCTTTATTTAGCTTTAACGGCCGAGTCAGTATCGAGTCAAATGCTATTATCGAAATGTGCAGAAAACTTTTAGAATTCCGCGGGCATGTCAAGAAAATACGTGATATTGATCTTGATATTTATGACGACAAAATAGAAATCACTATAGAGCTTGATTTAATTCTTGCTAACATGAACGCTTTATCGATCGCGAAAACTCTTCAGCGCAGACTCCGGTCAAGTATAAGCTATTTCACCGGCATGGACGTTAGACGCGTAAATATTCGAGTGAACGAAATTTTTTTATGAATCATGGCTGATATAAATATTAATTCAATCTGGGAAGATTTAAGCAATCAAATTAAAAATTGCAATAAGTGCGTTTTATGCAAGACCCGCAAAAATGTCGTAGTCGGTGAAGGCAGGCGCGAAAATTGCAAGCTCGTAATAGTCGGAGAAGGCCCCGGCGAAACTGAAGACGAACAAGGCCGCCCATTTGTAGGGAATGCAGGCATTTTATTGACTCGTTTTCTCAATGACGCAAAAATAGACCGCGCCTCAATTTACATAACAAATATAGTGAAATGCAGACCGCCGGGCAATAGAGACCCGTCAAAAAATGAGTCTTTCTTATGCAGCGAATTTCTCGAGTCTCAATTATTATTATTGCACCCTTCACTTGTCGTAACACTAGGCAAGCCCGCAACACAAAGCCTGCTAAATACAAGTAAGGGCATAACTCAACTGCGGGGGAACTGGGTAGACTGGCGGGGGATTCAATTAATGCCGACATTTCACCCAAGTTATTTATTACGGCAGCACGCAAGAGAAGACTACGACAAATTAGTAAGTGTAGTGCGTAAAGATTTCGCCTCAGTTAGAATGAAACTCGACGCGCTGAAATAATTTATAAATAAGGAGCTGAAATATTTTGACAGAAATAATCACAAATAATGATAACTCAATAAGAAAGCCTAAGCACCTCGCAATAATTCTTGACGGCAACGGACGCTGGGCAAAGAAACGGGGACTCCCTCGATTAATGGGACATAGAGCAGGCCTGCGAAAACTTGAAAATATGGTCAGACTCGTTAAACGTGAAGGAATCAGATATTTTTCTGTATATGCATTCTCGACTGAAAACTGGAATCGCCCAGTAATGGAAGTTACCGGCCTTATGAGCCTATTTCGTTATTATATCCGCCGAAAAGTTGACGAGATTAAATCAGAAGGCGCGAGAATAAGATTTTGCGGACGTAAAGACAGACTCCCTGAAGATTTATTAACTCAAATGAAATGGGCTGAAGACTACACGGCCGATCAGAAAATTTTAGATTTTATTCTGTGCATTAACTACGGCGGGCGGGCTGAAATTCTTGACGCTGTGAACTCTCTTATAAATTCAGGTCATACCGGCCAAGTTACAGAAGGGGATTTGCGAAAACATTTTTATTTGCCCGATGTTCCTGACCCTGATTTAATAATTAGAACGAGCGGCGAGTTAAGACTAAGCAATTTCTGGCTATGGGAATCAGCATACAGCGAATATTATTTTACGGATATACACTGGCCTGATTTTGACGAGGCAGAATTAAAGAAGGCACTTGACGATTACGCAGGGAGGGAGCGTCGTTATGGCGGGCTTAAAAGTTGATCGCGAGCTGCGTTTGAGGACTCTTAGCAGTATAGTTATAGCCGGAGTCATTATATTTGCGATTTACACGGGCGGATTATTCTGGAAAATTTTAGCGGGATTAATAGCTATTATTTCACTCAGTGAATACTATAAACTTTTAGGAAGGCTTGAGGGCGTGAGACTTTCACCGGGAATCGGCTATATTTTCTCGTTGATATTCTTAATTGCGGCAATGAGAGAGAATCCGCAGCCCATAGTATTAGCTATGATTCTTTCTTTGTGTGTGTTTGCTGTATTCATGCTTGAAGTTTTCAGGCGGCAGACGACAAAGGGCACGAGTTACGCAATTTCTAATTCAGGCGGAATTATTTCCGGAGTGATTTATATTTCGATTCCTTGGACTTGTATGATAATGCTGCGTGAATATGCTTTCGGGCGCGAGATGTTAATAACTTTATTTGTTTGCACTTGGGCTTGTGATGTAGGAGCTTATATCGGGGGCAAATCTTTCGGGACTATAAAATTATGTCCGTATGTGAGTCAGGGTAAGACGATTCAGGGATTTGTCGCCGGCATAATCGGGAGTCTTCTTGCAAATGCCGTATTAATTTATTCATATAGTCTGCCTACTTATCCGACTATATTAATCGGGTTTATATGCGGTATTGCCGGACAATTCGGGGACTTGGCCGAGTCATTAATAAAGCGTGAGGCCGGGCAGAAAGATTCAGGAAATATTATCCCCGGACATGGCGGAATGCTTGACAGATTCGACAGTATTTTATTTAACGGGCTGTTAACTTACTTAGCACTGAGGGTGATACTATGATAAATCTTGCAGTAATAGGAGCGACGGGCAGTGTCGGGAGTTCTGTAATGTCAGTGTGTGAGGCTTGGCCCGATAAAATCTGCGTGAAGGCAATCGCGGCTAATTCAAGATCAGAGAAATTATTAAATCTCGCTGGAAAATTTAATGTAAAAAAAGTATATATCTATCAGGAATCCGGCGAGTCAGGGCTTGAAGAGATAGCTAATGATCCTGAAATAAATCATATAGTTTTCTCGTCTTCAGGAACTGACGCAATAAAAGCACTATGCACCGCGCTAAAATCAGGTAAAAATATTTCACTCGCAAATAAAGAAAGTATCGTAGTAGCCGGTAAATGGGTAATGCCCCTAATAAATCATCCTGAACAACTGCGCCCAGTTGACAGCGAACATAATGCGATTTGGCAATGTTTACACGGTGAAAATAAAAAATTTATCCGCAAAATTTTCTTAACAGCATCGGGAGGGCCGTTCAGAAATTATAATCATGAGCAGCTAAAAAATGTAACTCCGGAAATGGCCTTAAATCATCCGGTTTGGAACATGGGCGCAAAAATTACGATTGACAGTGCTACACTCATGAATAAGGGCATAGAATTAATAGAAGCAATGTTCTTATTTGGACTCGAGTCTTCACAAGTCGACGCGTTTATTTCGCCGGGGTCATTCGTTCATGGCTTGATAGAATTTGAAGACGGGAGCGTGAAATTATTAGCTGCTGAACCTGATATGAAATTGCCGGCTGCCTCTGCTATTTTCTGGCCTGAAAGATTCTTCCCGTGTGAAAGTTTCAAGCGGCCCGATTTTCTCTCACATGAGATAAAATTTTTTGATATTGATATTACGAGATTCCCCGCAATGAGAATCGCCCGTGAAGTCATGCGCATAAAGGGAGCTGCTCCGGCTGTAATGGTAGGTGCTGACGAGATAGCGGTAAATTTATTTTTATCGGGACAAATAGGATTTAATGATATTGCGGCACTCGTTGAAGAGACTTTAAATAATTGCAGCTTGAGCGAGCCGGGTAGTCTTGATGACGCTATAGAATGTCTTAATAATGCGAGAATAAAAGCTCGTGAACTCTCTAAAAAATTTGCGGTGTAATTATGCGCTTAACTATGTTAGGAACAGGAAACGCCCTCGTTACTGAATGTTATAATACCTGCTTTGTTATGAGATCTGACTCCGGCAATGTTTTAATTGACACAGGCGGCGGAAATTATATTTTGCATCAGTTAAAGCGCGCTAATCTTGATTTACAGGATATTCACGACATTTTTATAACTCATTCGCATATAGATCACTTGTTAGGCCTAATTTGGATAATAAGAATCTCAGCCCAGCGCATGAATAAGAATAAATTTGACGGGAATATAAATATTTACTCTCATGATAAAGTGTTAAATCTTATAATTGAACTCGCTGATAAATTATTATTGCCGTATCAGGCCGGTTTTATCGGGAAGCGGATTCATTTAATAAATATCGACAATCACGAGTCAAGAAAGATAGCGGGGCTTGACTTCACATTTTTTGATATAGGCTCAAATCGCACTAAACAATTCGGGTTCAGCGTGAAATATGACGGCTCGAAAAAATTAACCTGCTGCGGTGATGAGCCATGCAAGAAAGAAAGCGAGATTTACGTAAATAATTCTGACTGGCTTTTACATGAGGCGTTTTGCTTATATTCTCAAGCTGATAGATTCAAGCCCTATGAAAAAAATCACTCGACAGTGAAGGACGCAAGCGAGCTAGCACAAAGATTACACGTTAAAAATTTGCTGTTATATCACACTGAAGACGAGAATTTATTAAACCGGCGCGAATTATACACTCAAGAAGCAAAAAATTATTTCACCGGCAATATTTTTATACCCGATGATTTAGAGACTCTTACGCTGTAAAAATTTATATTTGTGTGAGGAATAAATTATTAAGCCCTGACTCCTCACACATTAAGACTCACGAGTTCTTAAGCAGCTGGCATTATTTATTATGAGCCGACTCCCGTTAAATCACGAGTTAAAAATTTGTCTATCTATCATATTTTCATGAGAGGCCGCTATAAGTGTAGCCATTGTAGACCCGTAAGCATTTACTATCGAGCTTACCATATCGATTCCCGGGGCAATTGACATTAAAAGCGCGATTGCTTCAATAGGGCAGCCTATCATTACTAGAATCGCAGAAATTGATATAAACGTCCCCCCCGGTATAACTGGAGCAGCAAGACCGAGCATTAAAAACGTGAAAATCATTGACAGCGCTGTTAAAGGCTCTATATTTATCCCGTATATATAAGCAAGTGTCAGAGTTCCCAGTGATAATTGTATACAGCTTCCGAGCTTATTTATTGCAGTTCCCAGTGATATAGAAATCGTGTAGAGTTTAGGACTGACTCCCATTTTTTCGCAGGATTTAAGATTTTCGGGAATTGCGGCACTGCTCGAACATGATACAAAAGATGTAACGATAACCGGCATTGTTTTAAGCAAAATTTTTACAGGGCTTAATCTTCCTATGAAGGCAGCCAGCAGAATAGTTATTATAATTACCGCAATAAAAGCTGTCTCGAACGCTATTAATATCCCGATTAGTGATGTCATAGTTTTGCCGCCTATTGTAATAATCAGCGACGTTACAGAACAGAATACTACAAAGGGAATAAATTTCATTATTAAAGTAGTAATCTGCATAAAAATTGTATTGCACTCGTCGAGAAATTTTTTAAATGTGCTAGTTCCTGTTTTAATCACAGCCCAGCCCAAGAAAACAGCAAGGACTATTAATTGCAGCATATCACCGTTCAAGAAAGGTTTAACAAGATTGTCAGGGAATATATTTATAATTGTGTCGCGGACTGAGACCGAGCCGGAAATAATATTACTTGTATTTATTGAATTTGTTACTATATTTGCGCCCGGCTTTAAAGTGTAAAATGTTATCATGCCTGTAATAAGCGCGAGAATTTGCAGCAAAATAAAACATATTGACAGAGTCCAGCCGATTTTCTTCAAGTCTGAAAGATTCCCGATATTGGCAATACATGACGCGACGGAGAAAAATACAAGTGCTACAGCGCATAATTTAAGGCAATTCATAAAAATTTTATTCACGCTCGATAAAAACATGTCATTAAAATAAACGCAGGCAGCCTCAGACGCAAAATTTTTCATGAGAAAGCCGGTTATTAACGCAAGAATTAAAGCCGCTCCGGTATAATAAAGTGAAGTATAGGGGGATTTTGACGCGGTTATAATTATAGAGTTCGTGCCCCTGTGATGTTTATAATGCAATTTTCCGGCAAATGATTTAATAAGTAAATTCGAGATTGCGTCGGCCGTTTCGTCTGAAATATTCTCTTGATTGAAGTCTATACCAAGATTTAGGCTGTCTTCAAAGTCAAATTTTTGTCCCTTAACTGATATATTTATTTTGACGCTGCCAAAAAATTTTTTGATATTTATGAGAATCTTATTATTTGCTGTATTATCCGAGTGTTCAAGCAATTTATTAATACACTCTTCAGACATTAATTGAGCGCGGGTTAATTCTCTGTTATTCGTGATATATTTTCCTGTCTCGTTATAAATAAATTCCATAGCTCCCGACAAATTTTTAGAGTCCGCATTAAATTCTTGATATGACAAAATTCTCCGCCCCCTGAGTCTTGAAATCATGAAATTATAAATTATTCTATCACAATCACATTTTTTATATTATCGAGAAATATTCAAGAAATTTTCTAGCTGCCTTAGTGAAATATGCGTCCTTTTTCCATGCTAGAACGAGTCCGGCCTTAATTTCAGGTCTAAACGGTATAAATTTTAACTTGTTTTCAGTGAGAGTGCTTATTATTCCCTCGATTGTAACGAGCAGACCAAGCCCCTCACGCACCATTATTGACGCATTAAATGCAAGATTATGAGTCCCGATAATATTTAAATTTTCAAGTGGATAGCCCAGCCAGTTAGAGAATTCGCCCTGTGATTTTGCCTGATGAGAGAATAATAATTCACGCCCGCGCAAGTCTTCAGGGGTAATAAAACTTTTTATTGATAATTTATCGCTGAGTCTCACAATTACGCCCCATCTGTCTGAATCAGGAAGAGAGACGCAATTATATTTATCGAGATTGACTTTACCGACAAATAAGCCGAAATCAATTAATCCCTTGTCAAGTTTTTCCGTTATGTCTTCAGAGTCGCCGCTAATCATGCGATATTTTATGCCGGGGTGATCTTCACGCAAAGATTTTATTATTTTCGCTAAATGCCTGACTCCTGATGTTTCTCCTGCGCCTATATAAACAGTTCCGGTAATATTTGCATTATCTGAATTAACAAGTTCCGCTAAAGTTTTTGCCTCAAGTTCTATAATTTCTCGCGCCCGTTCCTTGAGTAATATGCCGTCTTCTGTGAGCTTGATATTATAATTTGTGCGTATATATAATTTTTTGCCGGTTTCTTGTTCTAACATTGCGATTTGACGTGAAAGAGTCGGCTGTGTTAAGTGCAATTTTAAGGCAGCTTTTGTTACGCTCTCCTGCTCGGCTACTTCAAGAAAATATTTTAGCGTTCTTAATTCCATTTATAAATAATACACTCCTGACTGCGATAAAATTATTTATTATTTTATATAATGACTCGTGAATATAAAAATTTTTTGCGTGATTTATATATTTTAGCGTAAATAGTGCCGCCTGCTGGAAAATATTTTATTGCAAGTATTAAATTTGCCGGGATTTATTGCTAGATTATATAGTCATGAAAATTTTTCACGTAAATAGTGCATCATGTAAGAGAAATATTATAAATTTTTTTGCCGGGATTCATATATTTTAGTGTAAATAGTGCTGACTGCTGGAAAATATTTTATTGTGAGTATAAATTTTTGCCGGGATTTACTGCCAAATTATATTATGCGTTATGCGTTGAAATATTTTAGTGCCTGCCTTATTCTCATAATAAATTTTATAGTAAAAATAGTTAAGTCCTGAGTGGTTACGTCCGATAACGACCTACACCCGAAATGCAGTCCGCCAATGCCCCTAACTATTTTGTAAATACTATCACATTATATATAATTTATCAGGGAGGTCATAATAAACAAAATGAGACATTGCGAAATTTTACGCGAAACACGCGAGACAAATATAAAACTTTGCTTAAATCTTGACGGCACAGGCAAGAATAATATAAAAACTGGCTGCGGATTTCTTGATCACATGTTGAATTTATTTGCTTCACATGGAAAATTTGATTTAGATATTCACTGCGATGGAGATACTTTTGTTGACTATCATCACACAGTCGAAGATATAGGAATCGCGCTCGGTCAGGCATTTAATAAAACACTCGGCGAAAAACGCGGCATAACTCGTTACGGACATATAATTTTGCCGATGGATGAGGCATTAATTCTCACTGCTATAGATTTTTCAGGGCGGGCTTATTTGGGCTGGGACATGAATATAAACGCTCAAAAGGTGGGAGATTTTGACACTGAACTTGCGCAGGAGTTCTGGCTCGGCTTTGTGAGAAATTCTCTTAGCACTCTACATTTTAAGCAGTTATCAGGAACTAACGCACATCATATAATAGAATGCGCCTTTAAATCAGCTGCCCGGAGTATAGCTCAGGCCGTGAAAATTAATCTTGATTATATAACTGAAATCCCCTCGACAAAGGGCGTGCTATAAAAAATGTACGGCGAAAAAATTAGCATTGACGATAAAGAAATTTTTAAAGAAGTAATTGACGCTATATTATCAGTCTTAGGAGATGACGCTCTGAAAATTATTCTTTATGGATCAGTAGCAAGAGGAGATAACACGCCGGAGTCAGATGTCGATATTGCAGTGATTACAGCAACACAGCATGATTGGCGCGATAGAGAGAAAGTAATTGATGCAGTTGATTCGCTTAATTTGAAATATGATACTCTATTTTCTGTATTATTGATTGATTCATATAAATTTTTTGTACGTAAGTACGAAATACCTTTTTATAGAAATGTAAACAAGGAGGGAATAATACTTTGGAAGAATCACCGCGCCTAGATTATTCAAAATATCGTTTAGATCTCGCTAATGAATGTCTATCTGATTCAAAAAAAGATTTCGAGGAAGAACGGCTTAAATCTTCATTAAATCGGTCTTATTATGCAATCTTTGACGCATTGAGAGCTGTAACTATTCTTGATAATTTTGATTCAAAAAAGCATTCGGAAATAATTTCTTATTTCAATCGCGAATATATTAGAACTGAAATATTTGATAAAGATACATATAAATTAATAGACTCTGCATTTAGATTAAGAAATTATGCAGATTATGATGATTTCTATCTTGTCAGCAAAAAAGAAGTTCAAACGCAGATAAATAGCGCGGAAAAAATTATTAACATGATTCGCCCGTATTTAGAATCACGCTGGGCAGAAATTACAAAGGAGGAAGAAAATTTTATGAACGCAATTTTTACACGAGTCAGCACGAGACAATTTGAGTCCCGTGAAGTAGAAAGCAAGTACATCATCAAAATTTTACGTGCAGCAATGGCCGCTCCCAGTGCAATGAATCAACAGCCGTGGGAATTCTGGGTAATTACTGACAAAGATTTAATCATGCGGCTTTCACAAGCTACACCGTATGCAAAGCCCGCAGCAAATGCCCCTGTTTTAATAGTGCCTTGCTATAATATCGCGAATTTACGAGTTCCCGAAATGGTAAATATTGACATGGCTATATCTGTTGAAAATATTTTACTTGAGGCTGAAGAACTCGGACTCGGTGCTGTAATGCTGGGTATAGCTCCGGATGAAGAAAGAATGAAAGCTGTAGAAAAAATTTTACAGTTACCCGAAAATTTTAGAGCGTTTACTATTATTCCCGTTGGCTGGCCGGTTAATAAGCACCCTCAAGAAGATAGATATGAGCCCTCAAGAATCCACGTTATATAAATTTGCTGATTTACTGAATTCATGCAAGCGGGCGAGACTCACAGGGACTCGTGGCAGTGAAGAAATTTATAACCTGCAAATTATTGACTGCTTAGAGTCTCTAAAATTTTTGCCTGAAGTAAGAAATATTATAGATGTCGGCAGCGGGGGCGGTCTTCCCGGTGTAGTCTGGGCAATAATGAGGCCTGAATCGCAAATTACTTTAATCGACAGCATAAATAAAAAATGTGAGGCCATGCAGGAAATAATTAACTCTCTTGAAATAAATAATATAAATATAATTTGTGCGAGAAGTGAAGATTTTGCAGTTAATCACCGTGAAAAATTTGATATAGCCTGCGCCCGGGCTGTTGCAAGTGCTGGAGTAACTGCGGAATTATTAGCTCCACTTGTGAAAATTTCAGGACAAATAATAACTTTCAAAGGCGAAAAAGTTCACGACGAGATCAGCGAGGTTAATAATAAATGGCATAAACTGGGACTCTCTGAACCTGAAATAAAATTTTACGGGAATAATGACTCTAATAAATGCCTAGTTATATGGGAGAAAATTTCAAAGTGTCCTGGCATTTATCCGAGAAAAGCAGGCCAAGCAAGCATAAAAAAATTTTGGGAGTGAGTGATTTATTATGAAGCTAAAAAATTTGCGTGAGGTTATATTATTCGGCAAAGTCTTATCAGCGGGATTATTAATTGCGTGTTATGCATTTCTGAGTATATGGGCTTGCAACTGGCTTATAAATAATAATTATAATTTATTGATTTCGTTATGCGTTATTCCTGTTATAACTGGATTCGGGGTCTGGCAGGCGTGGCTGTTCGTAAAAAATAGCAGGAAGAATCAAGAATAAATAATGACTCTCCCTGCTAAAAAATTTAATATGCTAACTTGAAAATTTCTAGTACGTCTTCAGGTTCTAATTTGCTTAATACTCCGAATGACTCGCCCCGTGAAGCATTATCGGCTAATTTCTGCACGTCATCTTCTTTTATGCCTAACTCTCTTAATGTCGTAGGAGCGTTAATATCTTTGAAGAAATCTTCTAGTGCCTCAATAGCGTCAAGTGCCTTCTCTTCGTCTGAGCCGTCATAAATATCAAATACTGCCTCGCCGAGCCTCGCAAATGGTACGGGGTTATCTTCGTATAAATATCTAGCCCACGCAGGCATAATAATTGACAGTGACGCACCGTGAGCAGCCCCGAATAATAAGCTGATAGAGTGTCCCATACGATGTGAGGAAAAATCCCCGCGCGCAGTCCTTCCCATTGAGAGAAATCCGCAATGCGCCATAGCACCCGCCAAAGCATATTCACAGCGTAAATCATAATTTTTCGGATCTTCTATTAAATCAGGAATGACTCGTATCATCGTACGAATCAAAGAATAGCCGAGTTCGTCAATTAATTCGCTGTTCTCGTCGCCGTCTAAGACTCTTTCAAGAATATGAGCTATAATATCAACTCCGCCGTAAACTGTCTGTTTTTCCGGTAAAGTAACTTGAAACGAGGGATCAATCACTGAAATTTTAGGATAAATTACAGGGCTGTTAATTGAAATCTTCAGACCTTTTTCAGGATTGCTGACGACTGCGATATTATTTACTTCACTCGATGATGCCGACGCGGTTAATACGCCGTAAATAGGGAGTGCCTTAGAAATTTTTGATTTATCCTCGAATAAGTCCCATACGTCGCCGTCATAGCATGACCCCGCAGCAATTGACTTTGAAGTGTCGAAAACTGAACCGCCGCCCACTGGGAGAATCGCGTCAATTCCCCCTGCTTTTACGCGTGAAATTCCCTCGCGGACTTTGTCGATTCTGGGATTAGACTTAACATCGTTGACTTCAGAAAAATTTATTCCGGCCTTGTTTAACATTTCAGTAACTTGTGAATAAGCACCGCTCTTAAATGTACCCTTACCGCCGAACACAAGCAAAACGCCTTTAATATTATCAGCTTTGAGTCTGGGTGCTAAATCTTTGACTGTATCTTTACCGAATATTAATTCAGTCGGATTGTGCCACGTAAAATTCTGCATTAATTCTCACACCTAAAAATTAAAATATTTCTTCGCGTTCTCGTAGCTTATATTGTGTACGATCTCGTGTAAAGTCTCTCTATCATCAGGGAAGAAGCCGGACTCAACCCATTCGCCGATAATCCTGCATAAAATTCTCCTGAAATATTCATGTCGCGGATAACTCAAGAAACTGCGCGAGTCCGTCAACATTCCGATAAAGCCGGGCAAATATCCCAGACTTGCAAGAGTCCTTAAATGCCGAGTCATTCCCATGTAGTGATCTTCAAACCACCATGCTGAACCGTGCTGAATCTTTGAGACACCTTCAATTAATGCGCCCTGAAAACATCCCGCAATTGTATCAATCGAAGCGTTATCATTACCGTCCAAGCTGTAAAGAATAGTCTTCGGGAGCTCGTCATTTTTCTCAAGTTCGCCGAGAAATGCCGCAGTCGTCATACTTGAAGCAGTGTTATTTACGCAGTCGAATCCGGTATCAGGTCCGAGCTTATCGAACATAGGGGCGTGATTGTCGCGTCTGCAACCGTAATGAAGCTGCATAACCCAGCCGCGTTTGTGATATTCACGGGCAACGAAAAGCAAAAATGCCGTCTTGAATTTATCTATTGCTAAATGATCAATATTTTCACCGTTGAGACGAGCAGCAAAAATAGACTCGATTTCTTTATCGCTGGCCATTGCATATGGTATATAGTCGGGGCCGTGATCGCTAAGTTTACAGCCTTGAGTCGCGAAAAAGTCCATGCGTTTAGTGAGTGCCGCTTTCAAATCAGCAAATGATTTGATTTCCATCTCGGCAGCCTCACCGAGTTTCTCAAGATATTTCTGCCATGCTTTGCGCTCTATGTTCATAGCTTTATCGGGTCTCCATGCAGGAAGGACTCGGGTCTTGAAAGTTTTATCAGCTGCGATTTTTGCGTGCCAGTTCAGCGAGTCAACAGGGTCATCAGTCGTGCAAATGATTTCTACGTTGCTCTTATTGATTAAATCACGAACGCCGAAATCTTCCTGATGTAATTTTTCGTTGCAGAGATTCCAAACTTCTTCGGCCGTCTTTTCGTTCAAAGTCCCGCGATAACCGAAATATTTGCGTAATTCCAAGTGACTCCAGTGATATAACGGGTTGCCGATTCCTTTGCCGATAACGCCCGCCCATTTCATGAATTTTGCGTGTGCATCAGCTCCGCCGGTTATGAACTCTTCAGGGACTCCAGCACAGCGCATTAAACGCCATTTGTAGTGATCCCCGCCGAGCCATACTTGAGTGATACTCTCATAGTGCAAATTCTCGTAAATTTCTTTCGGGCTGATGTGGCAGTGATAATCAATGATCGGGCATTTTGCTGCCGTCTCGTGATAGAGTGCCTTTGCTGTTTCCGGGTTGAGCAAAAAATCTTTGTCCATGAATGACATTTATATATTCCTCCTTAAAAATTTTTATTTATCCCTATAATGAGTACCGCATTGAAATATTTCTAGTATCTCATTAACTATCCTGAAAACAAGACGATTTTCTTTGTCTATATGCACGCTGTAAAAACTAGATAAATCGTTCGTTAATTGCTCAAGATGTCCCTCACATTCATAACCGTTTCTGTCTATACTTTTCAGGAGATTATTTATTTTCCTGAGAGTTTTCTTGTCTTGTCCCTGCCAGTAAATATAATCTTCCCATGCTTCATCAGACCATAATTTGCGCATTAGTCAACCTCAATTAATTCGTGTTCTTGACCTCTGCCCGATTCTATTTGTGCTATGGACTTTCTCAAGCGTTCCATGTTTTCTTTGCTGTAAAATGGATCGTCTTCTTCGGGTGCTTCTATATAAAACGGTATGCACCTATCCCGCAATACTTTTACAGCATAGACGTTAAAGAACATAGATAGATTTAATCCCATTGACGAGACAATTTCTTCTAGTTCGTCTATGATATTATCATCAATATTAATTGTTATTTCTGCCACGTAAATAATACTCCTTATATATTTATAGCTTTATAAAGTCGCGCCAGTCTTGAATATAGCCATGCCCTGAAAATTATTTAATTCATTGCGAGTCTTCTTTCCGCTTGCTACACTCTTGACGTAATCAAATAATTCTCTAGCTTTTTCCGGCAACGTCCCGCCCTGAACTAGAGTCCCCGCGTTAAAGTCTATCCAGCTGCTTTTACGTTCGGCCAAGTCTGAATTACTAGAAATTTTCACAGTCGGCACAGGACAGCCAAACGGAGTCCCCCTCCCAGTCGAGAATAATACAATTTGAGCACCTGACGAGGCCAAAGCAGTCGACGCAACTAAATCATTTCCGGGAGCTGATAACAAATTCAAGCCCTGAGTTATGACTTTCTCCGAATACTTTAATACATCATTGACAGGAGCAGAGCCGCTTTTTTGTGTGCAGCCCAGTGCTTTATCTTCAAGAGTCGTGATTCCTCCTGCTTTGTTGCCGGGTGAAGGATTCTCATATACTGGCATCCCGCACGACGCATAATAATTTTTGAAGTCGTTTATCAAGCTGACAGTTTTCTTGTAAATTTCTTCATCTTTGCAGCGATTCATTAATATAGTCTCTGCTCCGAACATTTCGGGAACTTCTGTTAAAATCGTCGCGCCGCCCTGAGCAACTAACATATCAGAAAAATAACCGATTGTAGGATTTGCCGTAATTCCTGAAAGCCCATCACTGCCGCCGCATTTGAGTCCGACTATTAATTTAGACACTGGACAAGGGACTCGCGAGTCACTCTTCATTTTCTCGATAAGTCCGCGAATTATATTCATGCCTGATTCTATTTCGTCGTGAACGTCCTGAGAGATTAAGAATTTCACGCGCTCTGTGTCAAATTTGCCCATGTAAGGCTTTATCGTGTCGATTCCGGAATTCTCGCAGCCTAGACCGAGCATTAAGACTCCGCCTGCATTCGGATGAGTCGCCAAATCAGCTAAAATCTTTCTTGTATTCTCCTGATCGTCGGCCATTTGTGAACAGCCGTAGGGATGTGTAAAAGCTCTAACATTTTCTACACTATCACCGATAAATTTTTTTGCTTCATGCTCAAGAGTCAAAGCTATATCATTTACGCAGCCGACTGTCGGAATAATCCATAATTCATTACGAACTCCGACCCGGCCGTCAAATCTTATATAACCGTCAAAAGTTTCGGGATTTACGCTTTCTAAATTCGGGTGAGTCGGGTGATATTCATAGTCATGAGCTCCGCTTAAAAGAGTGTGCACGTTCTCCGTATGAACATGATGACCCTTTTTTATTTCGCACTTGGCCGCCCCTATAGGGAATCCATATTTAATAATGCTTTCTCCCTCGTGAATGTCTCTAAGCGCGATTTTATGTCCCATAGGTATATCTTCGAGAACTTCAGCGTCAAAATCTGCACCTGCAACTGAAATTTTTTCACCAGTTTTTAACGCTCTTAATGCAACAGCTACTGAGTCATTTGCGTTAATTCTTATTAATTCGTTCATAGTTTAAGCCCTCCCGTAAAGAATGCAGGCCGCTCTGATTCTGTCAGCAAGTCCGTCCGGTATAGCGTCCTTCAACATTCGCCACGCCCAATTTCCTGAAGGAGTAGAAGGTACGTTAATTCTTGCTTCAGAGCCGAGCCTCAAATAATCCTGCATAGGTATAATTGCAATGTCTGCTACTGAACTTAATGCGATTCTTGTTACTTCAGAAGTAAAAATATAGCCGTCTAACACATCACGGCCGATATATGACGAGAAATTTTTTATCTCGTTCTCCGTCGCGTCATTCTCGAACCATCCGCGAGAAGTGTTATTATCATGAGTCCCCGTATATACAACGTTCATTCTTGTATGATTATGTGGCGCATATGGATTATCAGAAGGATTCCCGAACGCAAAATGTAATACAAGCATCCCCGGCACATTCATATCCTGCCGCAGTTCTTCAACATCAGGAGTAATTATTCCCAGATTCTCCGCCCAGAACGGCATTTCAGGAAAATTAGATTTCAACACGCTAAAAAATTTCTTATATGGAACGTCTACCCACTTCCCATTTTTTGCCGTAGCTTCTCCGTATGGCACTGACCAGTAAGCAGCAAGCCCCCTAAAATGATCTATTCTGATACAGTCAAAAATTTCAAATAAATTCTTAAGCCTCCTGACCCACCAGTCAAAATTATGATTCTCTAAAGCGTCCCACTTATATGTAGGATTGCCCCATAATTGCCCGGTCTCACTGAAATAATCAGGTGGGACTCCTGCGACTGTTACAGGATTCAAATCATCGTCTAAATCAAAATATTCCGGATATAGCCAAACGTCCGCGCAATCTCGTGTTACATACAATGGAATGTCGCCGATTAATTCAATTTTTAAGTCATTAAGAGTCTTGCGTAAATTCTTGGCCTGCTCGAAAAAAATAAACTGGTAGAATTCCTGCAAAATTATCTCGTTCTCATGTGAAGATTTAAATTTTTTGAGTGCGTTCGAGTCCCTATGTCTCAAATCTTCCGGCCATTCGTACCAAGCCAGCCCGTTATTTGCTGCTTTAATTACGCTGAACATCGCAAAACCTTCGAGCCAGTCCGTTTTTTGCCTGAAATCTTCAAATTTGCTGGTGTCGCCCTTAACATATTCAGAGTATGCAGCATTAAGGACTTCAATTTTGAACGCACGCGCCTGTTCATAGTCTACGTGTTCGGGAGTCTTTGTGAAATCATATTTTGCTGATAATTTGCGTAAATTTTCACGAGTGATTAAATTCTGCTCGACTAATAAATCAGGACTCACAAGTAAATAATTTCCTGCAAATGCACTTGTCGGACTATAAGGCGAATTCCCGCAGCCCGGATCTATTGTAGTGAGCGGCAAAACCTGCCACTTTGATTGACCCGCCGAATGAAGGAATTTAGCAAATTTCACAGCTTCAGGGCCGAAATCTCCTATACCATATTGCGAGGGCAGTGCAGTTATAGGGAGTAAAATTCCCGCTGAACGTTTTTTATTGCTCATAAATAATTAACACCTTTCATTATATAAATACTCGTTTATATTGCGCCTGAGTTATACACAGCACAACCCGCACAAAATGTCATAGTTACATCAATGCTTGCAATTTCTTCGGGACTGACTAAAAACGGGTCTTGTTCGAGAATCACAAAATCCGCATCATTCCCGACCGCAATTTCTCCGCGCCTTGATTCATTTCCGCCGTTCCATGATGAAGCCCACGTGCAGACGCTCAAAGCCTCAGCAGTATTCAAGCCCCCTGATATTAGCGAGCTCATAATTTTTACTGGAGCTATTAAATTTTCTCCGCTCGAACCTGAAATCACTATACCATTTTGGAATGCCTCATGAATATAATTATTTTCTTGTTCATTGCTTGGATTCAGAGAAACAATGCCGCCCAGTCCTAATAAATTCATACGGTCTAAAATATTCCCGCTGAAATTATTTAACAAGTGCCGGGAGTTCTTGCGCGTTCTCTTGATTACCCGTTCTAAAGCATTGACGCAGGATTTATTGTTATCGCTTATGACCTGACAGCCCGATAAATGAGCCGAATAAATCATCTTGTTCTGTTCGGTCTGATCAAGCTGCCCGCGAATTAGAATCCCTCCGACTTTACAAAATGGGAGGCCGTCCCCTGTTCTTAGTCCCGTTGCAAGAAATTCATTTAGATTATTGACATCATCAAAGCCGAAATTACAACGCAATCTAAATGTGAGCATATAATAAGCTTGAGTCGAGAAAATCTCCCAGAGTCTTTCTGCTTCATCGTGAAAATTCATCCATAATTCAGTAATTCCCAGTGCGTTAATTTTGGGCGCATAAGTCTTCACAAGATACAAAATATCTTCGTCGCTTAGTGCCGGTAAATGCTGAGTGAATTCGTCAAGCTCGACATTATTCTGCGGCATATTAAAAGCGTTCATTGCTTGAGAATTTAATACGGCCTGATTATTTGCCCGGGTAATTATGGCGCAGGGCATTGAAGGAACAATCGAGTCAAGCTCATCACGCGAAATAATTATATTTTCCGGGAAGTCATAAGCAATATACCAGCCTCTTAACGGCTTAGGATTCGCATTTGTGTAGGCTTTGAGTGAGTCGCTGAATTCTTTAACATTTTTGACGCTGCCGAGACTCAAACGCTCCTGACCTTCTGCCCATGACAAAAAATTTAGTCCAGAGTCGCAGAATCCCGGCAAAACTGTCCGCCCGTGAAGATCTATTATCTTCCCTGTTAGGCTGCTTGCGTCGTCATCAATTGAAACTATGCGGCCATGCTCAAACGTGATATTTGTAGCAGTATTCAGCGGTGTATGAATCCGGCCGTTTACGAGTGAAATTCTTTCCTGCTGAGACTGCATTTAATATAACCCGCTGTGCTTTGTGCCTATTCCGAAAATTTGCAGAGCTGACTCCATTAATTCATTTTGCGATTTAACGAGAAATGCTCCCATAGCCATTTGAACTTTTGCTTGACTCAAGTCCATAGATGCTTGTGCTATGCTCATAGGGTCTGCGCCGCTTTCGAGAACTTTTGCGCTTGCTGCATTGGCTGTGTTTAAAGAATTCTGCATTAAAGCGAGTCCGTTTTGCCCGAGTTTGTCGTAACTGTTAAGACTTACCATGATAAAAATTTCTCCCTCCATAAATATATAAAATATAAGCTAGTGAATTAATAAATTATATTCTACCAGTTTTATATTTGTCTCGTATAAATCTCGGAGTTTTGCGCGAATTTATGAGGAAAATTTTACCGTGAATATTATAATAATTACTTAATTATTTTATTATGAGAAAGCGATTTTTACAGCTACATTTACAGCTACAAAAAATTAATCTAATTTATTCCCCTGCAATGATTTACGAGTATAAAAATTTTTGTATGTTGTTAATTTTTTGCGCGATGATTCATAGAAAAATTTTTGCTTGAATGCGATTATTTTTGCGTGTGTAAAAATTTGTGAGTCAGTGAAAAAATTTTCTTGCTGTTATTAATTTGCGATAAAAAATTTTGTCTTAATTCGATAATTTATGCGTATAAAAATTTCTGATATTTCCATTGAATCAATGTAAAATATTATATAATTCATGAATAAAAAATTTTATCAGGAGGCATTATAAAAATGGAAACAAGGGTCGCCGTTATGAGCATTATCGTAGAAGACACTACAAAAATAGAGACTCTAAATAATATCTTGCATGAATACCGGGATTATATAATCGGCCGCATGGGTCTGCCTTATCGACCTAAGAAAATAAATATTATCAGCATCGCACTTGACGCGCCTCAAGATATTATTTCTGCATTATCCGGAAAAATCGGCAATCTTGAAGGAGTCAGCGTAAAAACTGCATTCTCGAAAGATAATTAATTTTGCGCGAATTAATTTACAAACTTGCTGAGACTCATTCTTTGACTCTTTCTGAATATGAGAGACTCATAAATGACAGGAACGAGGACTCTATAAAACTTTCTCGCGATTTGGCCGTTGAAGTCAGGGAGAAAATTTATTCAAATTATATTTACGTCAGGGGCTTAATCGAGATTACTAATATTTGCAGGAATGATTGTTTTTACTGCGGAATCAGAAAGAGTAATAATTTTTGCGAACGTTATAGATTGACTCCTGATGAGATTCTTTCATGCTGTAATGAAGGTTATAAACTCGGCTTCAGGACGTTTGTATTACAGGGCGGAGAAGATTTATATTTTAGTGATAAAGTTTTAGGCGGGATTATTCGCGAAATTAAATCAAGTTATCCCGACTGCGCTGTAACTCTTTCAATGGGAGAAAGGACGCGAGAAAGTTATAAATTTCTCCGTGAAGCCGGAGCAGATAGATATTTACTCAGGCATGAGACAGCAGACTCGAGTCATTATTCACGACTCCACCCTGAAAATCTTTCATTTATAAATCGCATGGAGTGTCTAAAAATTTTGCGTGAATTAAATTATCAAGTTGGCTGCGGCTTTATGGTAGGTTCTCCATTTCAGACGAGTGAGACTCTGGCAAAAGATTTAAAGTTTATTGAGACATTCAAGCCTGACATGTGCGGGATCGGGCCGTTCATTCCGCATAAAGATACACCGTTTAGAAATTTTCAGGCCGGGAGTCTTGAGCTTACTTGTTACTTGCTTGCGATTATAAGATTAATTTATCCGCCTGTATTGCTGCCTGCTACGACTGCACTGGGAACTATTGACCCATTAGGACGCGAGAAGGGCATTTTATCGGGTGCAAATGTCGTTATGCCTAATTTATCGCCTGTCAGTGTAAGGAAAAAATACATGCTTTATGACAATAAAATTTGCACCGGTGAAGAGAGCGCACAGTGTAAAAATTGCCTGAATAACCGAATGCAAAAAATAGGCTATGAAATTATAATTAACAGGGGAGATATAAAATTTTCGTAATGCTATAATATATACGAGGAGTCCGGGATGACGCGGACTAGAAGAAAATTGGCTGCCGACTTAAGGGCTGTACACCCTCAATCGGACTTATACCAAATCGAAGATGCTTACTTTTTTAACGAGTTTATGAGGTCTGCAACAGCTTTTACAAGCATAGCAACGGCTCGAATAAAATCGGCCAAACCTTTCATAATCTCACCCCCAAACTAGCCGGGGGAGTAATTTTCTACCCTTGCAACAACCCCCGGCATTATCGCTCGGGGTCATCCTGTTCCACTACCGCCGGAACTGTTATATATTCTAGCATAGTTAATAATTTCTCACTCAAACATGTTATAATGCGATTAAATTATATATTTTATTTTAGGAGATTCTCGCATGAACAAAAAAAGTATAGGAATATTATATCTATGTACAGGCGATTATTATTTATGCTGGAAAGGTTTTCACGAATCTTTTGAGAAAAATTTTTTGCCCAATACAATAAAGAATTATTACGTATTCACAGATCAAGTTGAAAATATCCCCGAAGATGAGCGCGTAAAAGTTTATTATATAGATCATTTGCCTTGGCCTTTAGTTACTTTGCTGAGATTCCACGTTTTTACTAGATTCAGAAAAGAAATAGAGAATAATGACTATTTAATGTTTGCTAATTCTAATCTGGCATGTTCGCAAATAGTTACAGAGGAAGAATTTTTGCCCAGTGAAGAACAAGAGATCTCTGCAGTTATATGTCCTTGGGCATGGAATACAAAAGCTAGATATTATTTCGCATATGAACGCGACAAGAAATCAACTGCATATGTTCCTTATAACATAGAAGGACGTTATATAATGGCGGCTCTTTTCTGCGGACGTACAGATAAATTTTTGCAGATGTCAGAAATTCTGCAAGCTAGAATTAATAGAGATTTACATAATAAAATAATTGCTAAAATTGACGACGAATCATACTTTAACAGATATGTACTTGAAAATCGTAATTTTAGAATTCTTACTCCGGCTTATCTTTATGTACCTTTAGATAACATGCCATTTGAAAATAAGATTACTGTGCGCTCAAAAAGTGAATTATTTAACGTTAATTTAGCTAGGGGGGGGGACTCCTTGCAATAACTCAACTAAGAGCTTTAAATCATTATCATTCCTTCCCAAAATTATAAGAGAACCTTTATTAGCTGTAAAAAGTAAAGTTAGAGAATTTATTTTTTACCGTATATATGACCTCCTTGCAATAAGAGACTCGATTTTATGCCGGCATTTATGATTCATTCACAAATTATTCATACTGATATGTTATGAATCACTATGATATAATGCAAAATCACATGAATTAATGATTTTTATATGAGGTGATTCACTTAATGCTTAAATTTTTTACGCGTGTAAGAATTCTTTTATGGATGTTAGCTTTAGTCGGGGTCGGCTTTCTTGTCAGCACTCAAGTACGTGCAAAACTGGCTCAGGCTGAAGCAAATTTACGTTCGCTCGAAACTCAAACAGTAACAGTATATCCCGTTGAGACAGAAAATGTAACTACTTCAGATTGGAACACTTGGCGGAGCTATTACGGTCAGGCAAAGAGCGCACATACACAAAATATTACAACTTTTGAGCGCGAAATAGTAAAAAATGTAACTGTTGACGTGGGAAGCCCTGTTAAAGCTGGTCAGACGGTAATAACTCTTCAGGCAGCAGCAAGGGGCGCGCAGGTTCAATCAGGCAAGACAGCTTATGACGAGGCAAAATTAAATTATGAGAGACTCAGGCAGTTACACAAGAAGGGCGGAATTTCTCAAAGTGAAGTAGACGCAGCATATTCAAGACTTAAATCAGCTGAGGCATCATTAAGATCATCGCAGTCAACTTTACAGCGCACGAGTCTCAAAGCCAGCATTAACGGTATCGTATCAGCCCGCAATGTTGAGCCCGGAGAAGTAGCAGAGGCCGGAGCAGTCTTATTAGCAATAGTTGACCCTAAAGAAATGGAAGCCGAGTTAATGGTCTCAAAGAAGGACATCACGAAAATTAACACAAGAACACCCGTTGAAATTTACGTAGACGGCTCAAAACATATCGGACGAGTCAAAAGAATCAGCCCCGAAGCTCAAAAAGGTTCAGGCTTATATCCTGTTGTTGTAGGACTGCCGGAGAATTCGGGAATTTTGCCGGGAACTTATGTAGAAGGCCGCTTTATGGTCAGCAGTCAAAAAAATGTCGTTGTAATTCCTTCAAATGTCGTGTTATATCGCGGAAATACTCAATCAGTTTATATCGCAGAAGATGATACAGCTAAAATCAGAAATATTACTACAGGTGAAGGACGGGAAGGCCGGGTCGTCGTTACTTCAGGACTCAAACCGGGCGAAAATTTAATCACTAGCGGAAATAGAGTACTTTATGACGGAGCTAATATAATAAATCAACGCGATCTAGCAGGCACTACTACAAACAAGAATTCTAACGAGGGTTAATATTTCATGAGAGGATTTATAAGATTTTGTATCACGCACCCAGTCTTTACTGGGTGTTCTGTTGTTATATGGATTTTGCTGGGAATCTCAAGTTATTTCACACTCGGAGTTACTCTTTATCCAAATGTAGAATTGCCGTTTGTCTTAGTCCGCACGACTTATACAGGAGCAGGCCCTAACGAAATCGAGCAGTTAATAAGCAAGCCGCTTGAAGACGCATTAGCAGACCTCGAAAATTTACACTCAATTAATACGTATTCAATTGAAGGTATATCAATGGTCGCCGTAGAAATGGAGTCAGGCACTAATCCCGATTTAGCACTTGTTGACGTAAATAATAAAGTCAAAGCTAAGATTCCAGATTTGCCCGATGATGCTGACGAACCAGTTGCGAGTAAATTTGATATTAATGCACAGCCTTTCTTGATTGTCTCGTTCACTTCAGAGATGCCGGAGAAGACTGCCAAGAAAATGATCGAAGACAGAATACAACCCGTTGTAGCAAGAGTTGAAGGAGTCGGGCGCGTTGACGTAACAGGCGGAAGAGATAGAGAGATTCATATAAATTTAGATCCTGCTGCTTTGAGCGATTACGGGATTAATTATATGCAAGTCTGCAATGTCGTAGCAGCTAACAATCAAACAACGCCTTCAGGTTATATCACTCAGACAAAAGATGAAGTCTCTTTGCGCTTAATGGGAGAATTTAATCAAGTCGAACAGTTAGAAGATATATTAATTCCTACTCCGAACGGGCAGCCTGTGAGATTGTCAATGCTGGGAACAGTTACAGACGGCGAAAAAGATCAAAGAAGTATGGCGCGTGCAGATGGTCAGCCGGTTGTACAGTTAAGAATCAGCCCGCGTTCAAATGCTGATGTTGTCGAAGCAGGCCGGCAAATTAAAAGATTAATGGCTCGAACTATGAGAGATTATCCCGATTTCAAATATGAATACACTTATGATGACACGGGATTTGTCGAGTCAGCCGTAAAAAATATTATTCGTGATACAGCAATAGGAATCGCACTCACTGCACTTGTTATATATTTATTTCTTGGCAGATTCTCAGCTACGTTTATAGTCGCGTTCTCAATGCCGGTTGCTTTTGCGGCTACATTTGTCCCGTTGCAGGTTCACGGCTACACGTTAAATTTAATGAGTACACTGGGACTCGCGCTTTCAATGGGAACTCTTGTAATGAACGCTATATTAATAATTCAGAATATTTATAGATTCCGTGATATGGGCTACGAACCTTTTGAGGCCGCAGAAGAAGGCACGGTCGAAATTTCTATGTCAGTTCTTGCAGGAGTCTTAACAAATTTGGGAGTCTTCATGCCCGTTGCTTTAATGAGCACTATAGCAGGACAATTTTTGAAGCCCTATGCTATTACAATTGTATATGCTACTGCGTTTTCATTATGGGTAACAATGGCCGTTACTCCCTGTTTAGCAGCAAGAATCAAGAAACAAAAAGGGGACTCGGCCGAGCTGCCATTAATCGGCAAAATTTTAACAGGCTGGTGGAACTGGATATTTGACGGATTCAGAGATTTATTCTTTATAATTCTGCACTTAGCTATGAGATTCCCATTTACTACAGTGTTATTAACTATTTTAGCGACATATGGATCTCTGAAACTGGGCGGCTTTCTCGGAACTCAATTCACGCCCTCAACTGATGACGGAACAGTAAGAATAACTCTCACGCTTGATAATAACTCGTCGATTTATAGGACTGCTGATTTAGTTTACAAGGTCGAAGATTATATTAATACTTTATCAGACAGAAAATATATAAAAAATGTAGTCTCAACTGTTGCAAGCTCAATGAGAAGTCAATCAATCAGTGAGGCACAAATCGCGCTGTATTTAAATAATGACCCTGACAGGCCTTCAACTGAAGATTTAGCCGATAAAATTCGTCCATGGCTTGAGAGATTGCCGGGCGTTGATATTTCCATTGCTGCGACTCGTTCAGGATTCGGGAATCCCATAGAGATTCAAATTAAGGGTCAAGACCTGAATCAATTATATACAATTGCTGAAGAAGTCAGAGCAAGAGGCCGAAAAGTTCCCGGAGTCCGAGACCTGAAAATAGAAATGGAAATGGGTAAGCCTGAATTACAAGTTGCGCCTATCAGATGGCGTTTATCTCCATTAGGATTAAATATTTCAGATTTAGCGAGCATTGTACGAGGCTACTTAATAGGACGTGAGGCGGGCAAATTCAGACAGGGCGGTTATGAATATGACATAATGGCAAGAATCGAACGCGAGAAAGCAAGCGATATTTTTAACGCTCATGAACTGCCAATTATGACGAGTTACGGACTTGTCCCGCTTGATGAGATGTCCGATATATCATGGAGCGACTCACCTACTGAAATTAGACGAGTCGAACGTCAACGCGCTGTAGTTGTAACCGGACGAGTACGTTATATCACAGCAGGCGAGGGCAATGCTTTAATGCGTCAGGTCGTCGACAGTATGACTCTTCCTGAGGGTGTAAGTGTAAATTTCGGCGGTGAACAGGAAGACATGGCCGAGAACTTCACGGAGTTACTGCGCACGTTAATTATTGCAATTGTAGTTACATATTTAGTCGTTGCTGCAATTCTTGAGAGCTGGACATATAGTATTATAATTCTCGCTACTGTTCCTATGGCGGCAATTGGAGTCGTCCCTGCGATGTTAATCAGTGGCGTAAATATTTCGATATTTGCTTTAATCGGCATGATTATGCTTGTCGGAATGGTCGTAAATAATGCAATAGTCGTTATAGATTATGCGGAAGTCTTGAGGCTCAAGGGCACAAATCCATATCAGGCAGTCGAGGAGGCTTGCCACGTTAGATTTAAATCGCTGTTAATGGCCGTAGTTACTTCTGTTGTGTCGCTCGTTCCGTTGTTGTCGACCGGCAGAGGCTCGGAAATGAAACGCCCGATCGCAGTTGTTGCTATAGGAGGACTTATCGCCGGAGGTATGCTCGCGATGTTGTCAATTCCTGCTGCTTATAAATGTGTCTGGCAAGTCCGGCACTTATGGGCAAGGATAAGGGGCAAAAATATTAATGATGCTGAATCAGACTCAGACGATGACGACGACGACGATGAGGACGAGTAAAGCAAGCAAAAATTTAGGGAGTCTGGCACTTGAGTCAATGTTAATAGAAGTGTCAGTAACTCCCAAGCCGGGATTAATTGACCGTAATAATTCAGGAGCTCATAGAGATATGGGCTTCTTTACTTTTATGAAGAGTGCGGCGAGTCTTAATTCATGCTTTGAAGATTTTGCACAGGCTGGAGTCATTGCAGGTCAAGAAAAATTATTACCCGTTTTGCTATTTCCGGAACTGCGTAGAATCGGCATAATTGCAGAAAATGACATGTTTAGAGCGACTCAAGGCGTGAACACTCACAAGGGAGAAATTTTTTCACTGGGAGTCTTAAGCGCGGCGGCCGGTTATTTATCGGGAATGAATGAAAATATAGACTCTGACTCGGTCATGAGCTTGGCCGGGAAGATTTGCGAGGGATTATGCGCGAGAGATTTTGCGGAATCAAGAAAGAAATCACGAAATGAACTCACTAAAGGGGAGAAAATTTTTATTGACTATAATATAACAGGAATCAGGGGCGAGGCTGAGTCGGGCTATAAATCCGTGAAAGATATTTCATTGCCTGCACTAAGAAAATATTTATCAGAAAATTTCACGCTTAATGACTCGTTAGCTAAGACACTAATACACTTAATAGCATTTGCACAAGACACTAATATAATTTCTCGTCATGATTTAGAGACAGCTAAAAACGTAATGGATTCAGCACGGAAAATTTTAGAGAACGGCGCAGATTTAGACGATATATTTATGCTCGATCAGGAATTTATACAGCGCAATATAAGTCCGGGCGGTTCAGGTGATTTATTAGCAGTAACATATTTTATCTATGAACTTGATAAAAATTTATTGCTGTGATTTAACTTGTGTGCAATATCCAGTAACAGTTAATACGTATTGATCTGCGTTATATTCTGAAATATTTCTCTCTGCGTATGAAATTTTTGCGGGCGTGCATGATCCATCAGTGTAGAAATAAATAATTTCAGGTGAAAATTGCCAGCCTTCACCGGTCGGAGAATTCCTTAAATTAACCTTGCGCCACTCTAAAACTTGCTTGTCATTATTATTAGCACTTCCGAGAAATGAGCTTATACTGTCTTCGGGGATTTCTTTTTTCATGAGTGCTTCTACTTCAATCGCGCCGCGTTCTAAACCTTGTGATTTCTTGATAGAAAATTTTACAGGTGTCCCCGATAATGACATGTCGCTGGCTTCCTCAAATGCACGTTGCAATACAGCTGAAGGGGGCTCGAAATAAAACGAGATTCGCGGGATGACCATTCCCGCGAGTGAGCCTGTAATCAGCAATACTATCATTATTTCAATGAGTGTAAATGCTTTCTTACTGCGCAAAATTTTAGTCCTCGTTCGAAATATCTGCGTTTGTGCCTTCTCCGCCCTCTTCACCGTCCGGGCCGTAGCTGACAATTGAGATTCTGCCGTTCTGATTGCGATAAACGTAGGGATTCCCCCATGGATCTTCAGGGACTTTTTTGAGATAGCCGCCCTCTTGATAGTGTTTAGGAACTGGCGATGTTGTAGGAGCTGTAACAAGTGCCTCAAGTCCCTGCTGTGTTGAAGGGTAAAATCCGTTGTGCATTCTGTACATTTCTAGAGCGTCTTCTATACTCTTTATTTGAGTTCGTGCTGTTGTGCGCTGTGCTTCTGCGACTTGAGGGCCGATTCTGGGAACTACTAGGGCAGCCAGCAAACCTAGAATAACGACAACTACCATAATTTCAATCAGGGTAAAACCTGAACGGCGGCGCAATAAATATTTTTTCTTTTCTTGCATGATTATAATAACCTCCTGAAAAATTTTATTTAACAATTCCGGCTAAGTCAAACACCGGCGTTAATATTGCCAAAACTATAAATCCGACTGAGACTCCAAGCGTTAAGACCATTATGGGCTCCATCAAAGTCGAAAGTTTTTCCATTCGGGACTGGGCAATTTCCCGGCACTGTTCAGAGACATTTGTTAATGAACCTGCTAAATCTCCGCCCATTTCGCCGACTCTTACTACTGCGACTGTTTCTTCCTGCATTCCTATTTTTTCGAGTGCCTTGTCAAATCTATGTCCGGCCTTGACCATTTCGGCAGCATCGAGCCACCTTTGAGAGCTTGAGTCCATTGATGAGGCCATTCTCAAAGCCTGAACGAGCGGAATTCCCGATCTTAACAGCGTGCTTATATGCGACATAACAAGAGCCAGCGTTAATTGTCCCCTGATTCCCTTCATGAAAGGCATATTAAATTTTCGCCCTGTCTTGCGCATCCATAATAATAATATCCCGAATGCTAATAAAAGCCATAGCCCATAATTTGAGAGAAATTCAGACATTCCGATTAATATACGAGTAGGAAGGGGCAAAGTCTGATTCATGTCCTCAAAAAGTTCTGAAATCTTAGGCACAACATCTGTAAGCATGAAAGCAACGACTCCGACACCTACAACGGCCATAACTATTGGATATGTCATTGCACCGCGAATCTTGCGCCGTAAATCGTCCTCTAATTTGAACTCGTCAGCAGCTTCATTTAATACTGAAATAAGAGTCCCGCTCTGTTCACCTGACTCAGCGACCCGCCAAAGACTTTCACGAAATGCCCCGCACTCTGATAAAGCCGTGTGAAATTTCCTGCCGCCTTCAACTTCTGCTAAAATTTTTTCCATTACGGGCTTCATTACTTTATCGCGGGCTTGTTTTGACATGATTCTTAACGAGTCAGCAAGCGGCAAACCTGATTTTAAATACGAGGCTAGACTCCTGCAAAAGAATATATGCTGTTCGAGCGGCAATAATTTAATCTTGACTTTTCCGCCCTTTTTCTCTTCAGTCAATTTTACGTCAACAACAACAATTCCCCGTTCTGTGAGCCTGTCAACTGCCTGAATAGATGAGCCTGCTTCAATAGTACCCTTTGTGCTCTTGCCTTTAGAGTCATATCCTGAATAACTGAAATAAGGCATAATTTAATCTTCTCCTGCGACTCTTGCTAATTCGTCCGGTGAAGTCAGCCCCGATTGAACAGCAGAGAGTCCAATTTCCCATAAAGTTTTGAATCCGCTTTTACGTGCAATCTCGCGCAATTTTGAGGCCGGAGCACCTCCGACAAATGCCTCTTGAATCTCTTCATTAATTACAAATTGTTCATAGAGTCCGACTCGTCCCCTGTAGCCTGTATTATGACACTCTGAACAGCCGACCGGTTCAAATGCCCGTGTGAGTCCCTGTTTTGCCATCATGGCGGGGGGTGTTATTTCTCGTCTGCAATGAGGGCATAATCTGCGCGCGAGTCTTTGTGCTACAGTTCCTATCATACAGCTTGCTGCCAAATAAGGCTCTATACCCATATCCACGAGTCTTATAATTGCGCTGATTGAGTCATTCGTGTGCAGAGTCGATAACACTAAATGCCCGGTTAATGAAGCCTGTACGCCTATATGAGCCGTCTCAAAGTCTCTCATTTCTCCGATCATTACTATATCAGGATCTTGACGCAAAATTGAACGCAAAGCAGCAGCAAAAGTAACTCCGGCTTTCTCGTTTACTTGAATTTGAGCGACTCCGGGTAAAGCATACTCTACGGGATCTTCAACTGTAATAATATTTACTTCAGGACGCGCCAAAGCCTGCAAGATAGCATATAAACTCGTTGACTTTCCTGAACCTGTAGGGCCTGTAAATAAAATCATTCCGTGAGGTCTGTGTATAAGTTCGTCCATAATTGTGCGCTCGCGTTCTTCCATGCCTAAATCTTCAAGAGTCATGAGTCCATGTCCCTTATCAAGTAAACGCATTGCGATTCTTTCTCCGTATTGAGTCGGCACAAGTCCAACACGAACATCAACAGCTCTATCTCCTACAGTGATTCCTATTCTGCCGTCCTGAGGTGCCATGTGTTCGGCTATATCCATTCTTGACATGACTTTAATACGGCTTATTAGGGGAGCTTGATTTGAACGCGGTAATCTCAATCTATCCTGCAAAACTCCGTCAATCCTGAAACGCACTAATACTTCATCTTCGTAGGGCTCAACGTGAATATCAGTCGCGCGCTGTCTCAATGCATCAACGAACAGGCCATTAACAAGCCTTATAACGGGAACATCAACCGAGTCGCTTAATACGTCCTCGCGTGATAAATCATCTAAATCGTCAATTCCTTCGATATTTTTTGCGGCCTCGTCAGCTGCTACACTTCTTAAATCATATAAAGTGTGTAATAAATCGCCGATTTCCTTCTCGTCGCGAATCTCTAAATCAATCGGGAATCCCAAGGCAGTCCCTAAAATTTGAGCTTTAGGCCAAGCGTCAAAATCTACAGCACCGACAATTAATACACCGTCCTGAATTCTTAACGGGACAATTTTTGCCTGCCTTAGAACATCGAGTCCCATTCCGTCGGGTAAGAGACTCGATACTTCTTTTGCGTCAGGAAGAGGGGGGAGCGCATTAACTTCACTATCAGGCATTAATTACTTCCTCCTGAGACTGCGCTGATACATATCTCTAAATCTTGCGTCAATATCAGCTTCTACGGGACTGGCTCCGATATTCGTTAAATCCGGTCTTGCGTTGTCAGGCATTAATTTATTCACGTCGAAATTCATATCAGGCGACACAAAGCCCCTCGCAAATCCGGCAGCTCTCATTGTTGCGTGTCTCATTTCTTCAGGCGATTCGATAATTTGAGGCGTTAAGAAAATTACAAAGTCAACTTTTTCCTTTTCCTTTGACAATTTCTGAAAGAGTCCGCCTATTAACGGAATATAAGACAAGCCGGGGACTTTACGCTTCATTGATTTTTCCGTTTCCTTGATCATGCCGCCTAAAATTATAGTCTCACCGTCTGCAACTACAACAGAAGTAATAACTTCACGCTTTGAAGTAGTCGGAGTAGTAACTCCTGAAGCAGTCATAACATCTTCAGTAGTCTGCTTTATATCCATTGCGACAAGATTCCCGCTCCTGATATGAGGTGTAACTGTGAGAGTCAAGCCCGTATCTTTATAGTCATAATTATTCTGAATAGAATTCGGATTCGTTAAATCAGAAGTAGACCCCTTCATAACGGGAATAACATTACCGACTTTGAACGTGCTTTCTTTGTTATCAGTACACATTAAGCGAGGCACTGACAATACATTAACTGCGTCATAACGCTTTAATAATTCAATCGTGGCATACATTAATCCCATAGGCTGATAATTTGTAACTGTATAAGTAGATCCATTGCGCTCAAGTAATTCCTCACGCTTTGACAAATCATTGAACCATGTCATGAACTGTGAAGGCACTGACCCCTCGCCGAGCGACATATTACCGCCCAGCAATAAATTATCCCACATTTGACCGCCTAAGATTGACCAGTCTATACCGTTGCGATCTAAATTTGTTACGTTGATTTCAGCAATAAAGCCTCGTAATAAAATCTGTCTAGGCTGTATATCAATAGCGTCAAGAATCGGGACAAGTGCGTCATATTGTCTCTGAGTCGCAGCAAAAATTAAACTGTTAGTAGCAACATCAGGAACTACAGCAGCTGTGAATTTTGCCGAGTCAGCTCCCAGCATTGTATTTGTTGAAGCTAAAACTTTCCCGACTTGTTCGGCGGCGGCGGTTGCGTCAATATTCTTTAACTTGTAAATGTGAAAATCGCCTATTTTCGGGTCAACGTCTAAATCACTAATTATGCGGGCGGCCTTATCGATTGCGCTTGAACTCCCGACAACTACAACTTTTTTGCTTGGAACGTCGGCAATGGCATTTAATCCCTGAAGAGGGCCATTTGATTGAGCGATTGCGTTTAATTGTGCTGCTATAGTACCCGGATCTCCGTTATTGATTTCAAATGTCTTGCTTAATCTTGCACTTTGAGGCGTGTCCATTTTGCGGATTAACTCAACGCCTTTATTAACATCAATAGCCCGGCCCTGTAATAAAATATCGCGCCCGTTACCAACTGCCAAAGCTACGAGACTCGATCCAAATGCTTGTTGAATAGCCGGTAATAAACTTTCAATTGTTACATAATCAATCGGGACTATATATGTTACAGTTTCTTCACCGGGTCCGGGGCCTGTTTTGCTCCTGAAGACATTAGGCGACGGACTATTACCGCCCTGACGAACTATTGAATAACTGCCCATGTTTTGCAGCGAAAAATTATACATCTGCAAAGTTGATAACATGACTTCGCGGGCTTCTTTTATAGTAACAGGATGAGGCGAAATTATAGTTATTTTAGAATTTATATTTGGAGGCACAATTATATTTTCTTGCAAGACTTCAGACATAAAGCGCATAAATCTGACTAAATCGAAATCCTTAAAATTAAATTGTACGAGTCCCGCTCGTCTCATAGCTGCGGCAGAATCCATTAATGCTTGTTCCTGCTCTGGAGTCATTGCGTCGCCTTGTCCTGATTGCGGTTGAGCTGCCGGCTGATTTTGTGCAGGTCTCGGCGGTGCAGGTTGTGCAGGCGGTGCAGGCGTATTATTATTTCTAGGTGTTGTTCTGCTAATTCTCCGTGTAGCTGACTCCACGCTAGAACTTGATAAATCACTTAATAAAGCTATACTCAATAATATAATCAAAATTTTTATAAATCTTACTCTCAAATTTACAACATCCCCCGTCCCTTATTAAGATATGATAATACTACAAAATTTATTTATTCGGCAACATATATAACAGTTGACCGCCCCGACTCAAGAGTTATAGTAACGCGCTTATATTTCAGTTCATAGTCGTCAACAGGTATAGAAATATTATCACTGCGCCATGAAATTTTTGTGTCGTCTTCAGTTCCATTATCCGGCATATCTTTATCGACTTTGAATCTTAGCCAGATTTTTTCTGCTGCTGAAATTAATTCGCGCTCGATTCGTAATTCTCCCAATAATTTATAAGACATCGCTATTAATCTAAACCCGCCGGAAATTACGAGTCCAGCAATCGCAACAGAAACAAGCACCTCCATTAAAGTAAATCCGCGTCTTCTCATTTTATTTCACGACATAACGCAAGGCCGTTGACTGCCCTTTACGAGTAACTTCAACGTCAAATCTCTCACTGTTCATGAGTGAATTAATAGAATTTGCTATATCGCCCATATTTGTGAACGGGATTCCATTAACGGACTTGATAATATCACCCTTTTGAACTCCTAAACGCTTTAATATGCTTTCATTCTGGATCCATTGAACTTCGAGTCCTCCCGCGCTTTCATTAGGTCTGATTCTGATTCGCTTTAACTCGTCAAAAGGATTTTGCACGAGCTGACTCACTAATTCGCTTGAGACTTCGCCGTCCTGTTTACCCGGTTCAGCAGCTACGATATTTCCGAGCTTGGCAGGTTCGGGCGTGTTTCTCTTAGGAGCGGGTGCAGGTTTAGGAGCTTCTGTTTTGACCGGGCCGAATACCATTTTTTTAGTAACTCGTTTCTTGCCCTGTGTGAAAGTTGCTTCACGATAACTGACACTCGATAATTTCCAGCGTTCTATTTCCTTCCCGATAAGAATTAAATTTAGATTTCCATTTTTCTCGACCCATGCGCTGATTCCCGGAAAAGTCCCCCGCAAAATTACATCGTCTAAAGTAGTTGGAGGCTCTGGCGGTGTTACTTCTTTAGAGACCGGGGCGGGCTCATTTGATACGACTTTGAGCGGCGAAATCTGAAAAGGGTTTGACGAAATAAAAGCAGTGAATCCCCTGTCTTGATTCGATAAATTGCTGTCTTGAGCTTGACTCCCGGTAACTGCGCTGTCAACGACTCCGGAATTCCCGGCGAGAAAATCAAGCCCATAACCGAGTCCGACTCCAGCTAAACGGCCGGCAGCGAGTCCCACTAAAAGCGGCAATACTAACAGCCAAGTTTGATAAATCTTCCCGCCCGACTCTTTCTGCGATGACTCCTTCTCCTGTTTATTTGCTTTAATACGCCTTACACGTGAAGACTGCAAAGCGTCTCTTAACCTGTCTAACATTTATAAATTATTTCCTCCTTAAGTACCAGCGATCGCCCTCTTGAACTAAAGGCAAGAAATTACGCAGCATATTCAAATTATTTGCAAATTCTTCGGGAACATTTAATTGCGCGTCAGATCGTCCAATTCTCATATTTGCGGGTGAAAAAGTTATATAGCCGTTGACTGCAAAATCTCCGTTAGTTCGTAATTGTTCCAGCAAGATTTCATTTCGCCCGGCTGTCAGCAAAAAACGTCCATCCCCAAAATTATAATTTGTCCCGAGTCTCAAATTTCCGCCTTTAAACGAAATATCACAAACCGGAGCAAGGCTTAATATACTCGCTAAAATTCTCGGCCGTATAGTAATCGAACTCAAAGAAAAATTTACAGTCCCATTCAGGGCCAAATTACTAACTGTGAAACCGTCCGACTCGCCTGATACATCAGAAAAATTTAAACGCATTCCACGAGCATTTAACTGAGAATGAGCTATTGACATTGCAAACTTGCCCACTTCTCTATATGGCAGGAAAATCCATAATGCATAAACGAATCCCGCCAGCAATAATAAAATTTTTATGATAGTTAATAAAGATTTCTTCATGATTTAATTCATCGGCCCTATTATAGCTGAAATAGTAAACAATCTCTCTTGACCTGCAGGAAGTGCCCTAAGTTCAAGCGCAATAAATCTGACTCCGCGAGCTGCTAAAAGCTGTTGAAGTTCGGCAAATTCTTCGGCATAAAGTCTATTAATTTCGACTGATTGATTACGGCCGTCTGGAGTGATTCTATTTACACGGCTGCCGAGTTCCATTCTTTCAGAGACTTGCGCGAAAATTGTCGGGACATCAACATTTGAAGGAGTATTATTTTTCTTGTTATCTTTAGGAGCGATTGATTTATACTCGTCTGAAAGAGTCAAAAGAGTCCTTAATCGTGATTGCTGAGCTCGTAAATTTGTCTGACTCTGTGCTGCCCAGCCGTTAATAACAAGAACTCCGACCCATATAGCAAGAGTCAAGACGAGAATAACAATAAATTTTATGCTTCCTGCTGCCTCACCGCGTGCGATATTTTTTGCGTTATTAAAAACTTGTTCGAGATTCAATGCCATTTTTTATATTTACCACCTTACGCGCATATCAAATCTAAATCCTATACCTGATACAAATTGAGTGTTATCGACTTGTGCGAGCCTTGCCCGGCCTTCCCATGCCTTCCTGAAATTCAAAACTGTAGTCATATCCGGTGCTGTTCCTGTGCAGTCGATTCCCTCGGAATTATAGCGAATTATATCAAGCCTTATATCCATGCTTTGAGTCTGCGTAAAAATTTCGCCTATATCAGCAAGCACTTCTTCCAAAGGGTGAGCGGCTTGGCCTGTGTTAGTCAACGAGTCAATCTTATCGCGCGCAAGTGTTACAGGATTTGAGATTCGCCCGGTATGTGAAGGATCAAAATTTTGACGATAAATTTTTTCGCTGCGTGTTCTTAATTCTTGAACTTGTCCCTGAAGTTGATTCCAGCGTAAATAACTCGCTGATATGGCCGCGACTCCAAGCACTAAAAGCCAAATTGCCGCACGAGTCATAAATTTTATATTGCGCTCTAGGTCAATAGCTCCCTCAAGTGCCGAACGGGATAAATTTATATTATTCAGCCACGGACAAATTTTTAAACTCTCGCTAATCATGCCGCGAAATTCTTTATTAGACTCCTCGTCGTCCTCGTCATTGTTGCCTGATACGTTAATAATAAAATTCCCGCCGCGTTCTAATTCACGAGTTTTGCAGTAATTATCATACCAAGCTATTTCTTTATTTTCCGAGTCCTCGCCTGTAACTTTCCGCCAGCGGTATAAAACGGGTTTATTATTCTGCCATAAAATCGAGCAAATATTTTCTTCGTCTATATATGCAGTTATCCCCGTGCCGTTGTATTCTTTCAAGCGAGAAATAAAAGGCAATGGAGCGGGCCAAATTTTATTACTTGCGCCGGACTCATATGAGAAACTAGGCAAATTTAACTCTTCGGGCGAAACATACCAAACAATTCCATTAACTGAACGCCCGGACTTTGCGATAACGACGGGGAATAATTCGAGCTTCCCGGCCGCTGAATATGGCATAACTTGAAGTCTTAAGGCCTCGCGAATCTTAGTATTACCGGAAAAAGGGAACGCAAAATCTTCAAGTGAAAGCGACCTCATAGGGACAAGAGTAATAAAATTTTTCGCTGATTCTTGACTTGATGCGATAATCTTTATAACTTTGCGGCTCTCTTGATACTCTTCGCCGTTCTCGTCATTTGTACCCTTCTCGTGAATCTCTAGAATCCTGCGAAATTCTGTATCAGTGAAATCTTCTCCCGTTTTCTTCCTGAATAAATTTTCTATGTTCATATTTAAATCTAGCTTCATGATTCCTCCCATTTGATTATCTGCTTAGAGTCTCTATCTAATATTATATTAAATGATTTGCCCCCGTTGCCTGTATCGTCAAGACATTCAATTTTCAGCAAAAAATAACGGCTCTTGAATCCGATTAAATTTGTTAATTTGTTGCTGCTTTTAGCTGAAAATCCGGGAAGTTTCCGCAAATCCGCCATATCTTTAATAGGTGTCTCTGCTCTAGTGCGTTCGATTCTTTCTGCGACTCCTCCTGTATCAAGACCGGGCATTAACTCCATGACATAAACGGGAGCGACATTTATATTAATTTTGCCGTCGCTGTAAACTGTGCAGTAATCAACAAATCCCTTTTTGCCTTCTGAACCGTATAATAATTCTTGGGGAATATCGCGGCTCAACATCATTAATTCTGACGGGTCATAGGGTGCTCTATTAATGAATTCTTCACGTTCAGAACTTCCGACTCTGGGTTTGTCGTTCCTGTCAATAAAGTCAAGCACTACATTTGAATTATTTACATTGCCGATTTTGCGCCATAATTCTTCCCATAATTCCGAGATTTCGCGCCTCAAAGTATTACCATCGGGCAAGAATAAATTTCTAAGGGGGATTTTATCATCTAAGGGGACAATTTGAGCGACCCAGATTCCTAAATCATTTCCGAGCGGCAAAATAAAAGGCTGGTACCATCTTTGATCGGCGGGGCTGTCATATTTAAATTGTGCGGCGACTTGAGTCAATGCTTTCATTACTACAATTGCGAGAACATCGGCCATGCTTCTGCGTTCAATTGCGCGTAATTCTTGGCCTGTAGTCCTGACTTGAGCACGAACGAACCAGCTAAAAGCCGTAGCACATGAAATTAATAACACTCCCAGCATTAAGACACTCACGAGGACAAAGCCGGATTTTCTTGATTTATTTTTACGGGAACACGATAACGCTTTCGAGTTCGTCAAGATTTTCGCTTTCATTATTATTTACTCCGTTATTAATTATTTGCGTATTATCTAAATTTTTGCGTGAAATTTTTATATATATTCCATGAGGAAGAGGCCCCGCAAAATCTTTCTTGTTATCATCGGCGCGTGAATTTGTAGGTACTTCGACTTTAAATGCGCTTACATAGGGCAGAACGAGCTGACCGTCTTCACCTCTTAATTTTTCGTGATTTATAGAATTCGGAGCCTTCCCGGGAATGATCCATCTATATAGACCGGGGATTATATTATTATTATTAATTCCGCCCTCGTTGAGCTTATAAACGAGAGTCCCGGCCGGCAGCCCCTGAACAGACGGAGCAGAACTCATAATCATTAAAATATCGTCATCTCTATTTCCCATTGATTCATGATCTATAATAGTTATCACATTTGCGGCCAGTCTCATGGCAGAATTTAGATCACGCGTTATAAAATTCATTGTGCGCTGTAATGCCGAAACATCCGAGTATCTTTCTTGAGTCTCTACTACTCTTCTTACTGTAAAGACTACGGGAGCAAGCGCAAGAGTGGCCAGCATTCCCGTAAGCATAACAGCAATTAATATTTCTAAGAGTGTAAAACCTTTTCTCATTTGCTAGTATTATTATTTCGCGCTTCAGGTGCCGGACCGTTCGCAATAACAAGAGCGTCAAATATATTTCCTTTTTCGTCTCTGTGACGCTGCCTCACTAAATGATAAGTACCGGGCTTGAAATAGCTTACCAGCTCGATTAATGCATTCTGAATCTGATATTTTTGCGCATAAGTCAATAACCTGTTAATATCTTCTGAGTGAGGCTCCCTGTGAAAATGCTGCCATAAAGTATTAAAGCCTCGTGCAATTAATTCGCGGTCGTTAGTCTGTTCACCTAACTGTAAATAATGATACCCGATATTTCTCTGTGCTTCCTCGTATACAATCGGATGTTTTGCGGCCTCATTGAGTAAATTAATTTGCAAATTTGGATTCTGAGTCGATAAGGCCTGACGTAATACATAATTCCCGTAAATCCCATCTGAAATATATAACACTCCGGCAATTGATGAGGCTATACAAATCAGCCCGATTATATTCATGAATGCTTTTGACTTGAAAGCAGGAAATTTCAATTTATCACCGAAAAATTCACGATTAGACAAGGCAAATGCTAAAGTTATCCATACCATATTCTCTATCCTGTGAAATGGACGGGTGAAAATCGCACAAAAAGTTATCAATGACGTTAAACCGAGTGCCCAGACAGCATTAATATTTATTTCCTTGCGCTTGATTAAGCCCCTGACAGCCGGAACGAACCACGCAAGATACATAATAATTAATATTATCCCCCCGATATAGCCGCCTTCACAGAACCATTGCAAAAACTCATTATGCGCCCAGTGGGTATATTGCCATACGTACCAGTCATTATTAAATATTTTGAAGCCCTCGCGCTGTGCCTCCATATAGTGCCATTTATATTGACCAGTGCCGACTCCTAATGGGTGCTCTCTGAACATTGCGTAAGAAGTTGACCAGATCCCCCGCCTGTTGCCTATATTTTCCGCGTGTTCAATTATATCCGCAGTCTTCTCAATAAGACCGCCTGCACGGCTTGAACTCGTAGAGACCCAGAAGACAGCGAGCAAGACAATCATAACCGCCCCGAATCTGATTACATAATTACGGTTAAATTTCCATGCCGCTATAATTAACATGACAAGAAAGCCGCTCACAAGTGCAAGAAATCCCGATCTGCTCGTCGAATTCAGCAAGCCCCAGAAATTTATACCTGCTAAGAATAATAAAATCACGCTGTAATAAACTCTCTTGTCATTGCCGAGATAAAACGCGAGCGCAAAAGTTCCCAGCATGAATAATCCGGCCAAGATCGCAAGTAAAATATTTCCATGTTCAACCGCAAATTTTAAGCATATAACGCCCAGTGCAAGACTTACAGCAGGGGAATAAATTTTTTTGCCGTGTTCGTCCGAGTCATTTTTCCATGCGTCATAGACAAATAAATATATAGCTCCTAAAGCTGCTACGGCTGTCCATAATCCGAACATGTTTTGCTGTGCAGTGTTGCCGATATAATTTCCGGGAGTCGGCAAGATTATGCTGCTAAATTGCTTGAGTGATTCAAAAATTGTCCCGTCAAGAAATGAGAAATTATTTAGATCCCTAATCTGAAGCTCTGCATATAACACGTTCAAAGCCGCGTTTAAATTCCCTAATAATAATACATAACGCAAGCCGTTATCAGGAAATGACGAGACGCTTATAACATAGAATGCCCAGACAGCAAGAAAGCATACCATCTCAAGCGCGAATCCAGTCGGAGAAAATATTTTTACCCATAAAGGCTGTAATGCAGAATAAGCAAGCAAAACCGCCCATATAATCGCAAATATATCAATCTTGAATCTAATTTTATCCTTGCCATAAATCAATAATCTCAAGCCGGCAACAAATACAGCTATTGCAATGGGAACTCCTGTAACTGTCCATTTTATAACGTGCAGAGTGTCAGCAAATTTTATACCGGAATATACTAGATTAGGCAGTGCCAGCGATATAAACCATAGGGGCAGCAATATCCAAACAGGCACTAGGGGAACTTGAATATATTTATCGGGTATCTTATTAATTTTTGCCCTATCAAGTGAAAGCAGCTTTTCTTTTTTCTTCATGTATTAATTAACTCCTTAAAAAATTTATTTATTGCACAAGTGTATATCTCTCAACAGGAGCAAATGAATCGCTGAATGCCGGTATTGCTGGATTTGGCACAAAGGGTTCAAGCCACTGATGAGAAAGTAAGGCCGAAATTTTTGCGTCAGGAGTAGGCGACACTGTAGAAGCTGTATCTCCCATTCCTACGAGTATAATATTTTGCAAAATTTGCGCGTATTTAGGCTCATCGAATAAAACCGGAAATATCATCATAGTACTAAATGACGTATTAAACGCTTTATATATCCCATGAAAGACTCCGGATTTAGTGCCGTAAAGAGACGCTATAATATTTACAATTAATGTGCCGTCGGGATTCAATAATTCGCGCAGTCTCTCAGCAGTCTCTATCGTGGTCATCTGAAACGGTATCGAAGTCCATGAGCTGAAAGTGTCCATTAAAATCGCGTCATATTTCTCGAAACCGGCTTTTATTGCACGATTTAAGAAAGTTCTTGCGTCCTCGTGAAAGATTCTCAAATTCGGGTGATCCTTCAAATCAAAATATACCCGCGCCGTGTCAGTTATTCCCGGGTCAAGCTCTACTACATCAATCGAGACATCAGGACGTTCTGACAATAAATAACGAGGGAAGCAATAACCGCCCCCGCCAAGCATTAAAACTTTTTTTGTGTCAGGCTTATAGTGAAATGCTAAATCATAAAATTTTGTGTAACTGCTTACTAATTCCGAGGGATTATCAAGATACATTAATGATTGAGCCGCGTCGGGATTTGTGATTAATACTCTTAAAGGCCGGCCCGTTCGAGTATTCCTTGCGTCATGGTCAATTATTGAAAGGTGATTATACGCTGTATCAATTTGGACTCCGCGAGGTGTAAAGGGTAAGCCTAAATTTTCAGCCGCATATGTAGCTCCGGCAAGTATAAATAATAATAAAATATTTCTCCATGCTCCTGTGTATACGAGAACTGACAATAAAGCAATCAAGCTCGATAAAAGCATTAAGATAATCCCCGACGGAAATAGAGAAATCAGCACAAAGCCGCCTAAAAATGTTCCCAGAATGCTCCCGGCTGAATTCAAAGCCGATAAACGCCCGACGACTGCACCCGACGAGTCAACATTCTGCATAGCAAGACGAGCTACAAAGGGCGATACCATACCGAGTAATATGCTGGCTGGAGCAAATATAATTACTGCTGCAAAGACTGAAGCGAGATATAAATTTAATACAAGAGACTGCAGCCACGTTAAAATCATGTTGCTTGAATATGCAGTGATTGCTATTATTATCGCAGTAAAAATTAATATCCGTCCGAGTAATTTTGCGTCTGGATTCTTGTCAACAACTGCACCGCCCAGCCAGTTCCCTATACATAGACTCGTCATAATTATGCCGATTAATGCAGTCCATACTATTAATGATGTCCCGAAAAAAGGAGCTACCATCCGCGAGCCTGTTAACTCAAGTATCATAGTAGCTGCTCCGCTGAAAAATGAAACTAGCTGTAAACGTAATTGAATCTTGACTCGTAATCTATTATTATTTCTGTAATCGTAATCATTCAAAATTTTTGTCAACTCCCTATGTGAAATTATAAAATATTTTAAAGCCTAAATTTTGATTTAATGCAAAAAATTTCATAAATAATATTACTCAATCATGCAAATATCATGGAAAATTTTTTATGTGAATTCTATACACACGCAAGCCGAGTCTTTTATTCCCTCCCTTCTTTTCTCTAGTCTACGTAAATAAAACGCGCTGATAATCAAAATTTTATTTCTTGTAAGTACCCGGCATAAACAATAACAAGACCGCAAATAATTCAAGCCTTCCTGCTAACATACAAAACGAGAACAGCCATTTTACAAAACTGGGCAGCCACGCAAAATTTTCTACTGGCCCTAAAGCATTCAAACCCGGCCCGACATTGCTTAAACATGTTACAACGCCGGTAAAAGCCGTCAATAATTCAATACCAAATGCCGTAGTTATGAGAGTCGCTCCTGATAAAATCGCCATGTATAACACGAAAAATGCAGCTGATGAGTCCATTGTGCCTTTAGGAATCGGACGACCGTTTAATCTTGCTGTAATTACTGCGCGGGGGTGTAATAACCTCCAAATTTCTGACTTTAACTGCCGGCCTATTATGATAAAACGCGAGACTTTACAGCCGCCTCCCGTTGAACCTCCTGACGCTCCTATGAACATTAACAGGACAAATATAAATTTTGTGAGTTCAGGCCATAAATTATAATCTTCAACGATAAATCCCGTCGTTGTCATGACGCTTACAACATGGAAAAATGTACGTCTCAAAGTATGCTCGATTCCCTGAAAAGCTCCGGCAAAATATAAAGCTATTGACATTACAAGAGCCGCTATCACAGTAATTAATAAATATGATTTAAACTCTTCATCGGCAAGAAATTCGCGGAATCTTTTATTTAATATCAGGAAATATAACGAGAAATTAACCCCGCTTGCGAACATAAATATTATTATGACCCACTGAATAAACGGACTCGTGAAATATGCTATAGAATTATTTTTTGTAGAAAATCCGCCCGTCGCTATAGTTGAACATGAATGTGCAAACGCGTCAAATAAAGTCATCCCCCCGAAAAATAATAATACCGTCTCAATCAAAGTAAAAGCTACATAGACACCCCATAAATATATAGCCGTCTGATGTAAACGGGGAGTCAATTTTTCAGCAGTTACTCCGGGGACTTCAGCTTTGTACATTTCCATGCCTGAGACTCCTAAGAAGGGCAGGACTGCGAGACTTAATACTATTATTCCCATTCCGCCCATCCAGTGAGTAAGAGAACGCCATAATAAAATCCCGCGCGGCAATGATTCTATATCAGTCATTATAGTAGCTCCCGTAGTTGTGAATCCTGACATAGTCTCAAAAAATGCGTCCGTGTAACTCACATAACCGGCAAAATAATAAGGCAATGCACCCAGTAATGACGCAGCAATCCACGAGAATCCAGTAATGCCGACCCCCTCGCGAATCCCTATTGAAGACTGCGAGCCTTTGGAGTAAATCCGCAAAATAATACACGTTATAATTCCCGTAAACATTGACAAGGCAAATGCGCCCGAGTCCTTGCTGTCATCATATAGGGCAATCAACAAAGACGGAATCATTGCGAACGATACTACTAGACAAATTAAGGCAATTACGCCAGCTACTGTTTTAGTCTTCATGGGTCAAATCTGCTCCGAATAATTTTGCGGCATCAGGCATCATTGAAGTCAACGCAAATAAAATTACATGATCCCCCGCTAAAATCTTTGTCGCTCCGGTCGGGACTAATACATCATCACCGCGTCCGAGTAAGGCAACTATAACGCCCTTCTGTAAACGCAGCTCCATTAAACTTTTGCCGATTAAATCATTATCTTCTTTCATTACGACTTCTAACATTTCAGCGTTAATTTTTTCTATCATTGAATATGCTAGAGTATGACGCGGATAACGTACGACTCTTAATAACAAATTTGCAAGTGCTTCGTTAGGGTCAACAATAGCGTCAACTTTCATAGATTGAGTTAAATCCTGATAATCTTTGCGCTTTACTATCGCAATAGTTTTTTTCGCGCCCATGTTCTTAGCTATGACTGAATAAATTAAATTAAGTTCGTCCGAGTCAGTCGCACAAACATAACCGTCAGCCGATTCGATTCCTTCTTCAGTGAGACTCTTTTTATCTGCACCGTCGCAATTTATTACAAGAGCCTCCCCGAATTCTTCAGAAAGTTTTTCACATCTCGCAGGATCTCTATCAACTAAACGCAGACTCACATTTCCGAAATCTCGTCTAACTCGCTGGGCGATTTGAGTTCCCAGTTTGCCGCCTCCAACGATAAATAATTTTTTTAACGGCCGGGATTTTTCCGGATCTGGCTGGAATAACCCCTGCAAAGTATCAGCACTCTTCTTATAAGTAACTACATAACATGTATCGCCTGCATTCAAAATAGTAAAGCCGTTGGGAACTCCTGCTTCTCCATTTTCACGAGTAATATATACGAATACCGCTATTAATTCCGGAAATTTTGGGCGAATATCCTTCAGTGCCATATTTACGAGCGGGGAATTTTCCGAAATTTTTAGAGTGTATAGAGCTGCCCTGCCGTCTAATAATTCAGCAGTATGAGTCGCCGAACTCACGGCCAAGAGTCCTATTACCTCGCGAGCTATTGACCTTTCTGGAGAAATCATCATGTCGATTCCTAATTTTTTGCCCCAGTCAGGCGAGTCTGTGAACTCTAAATTTCTTGCGCGTGAAATGACTTTGGGAACTCCGGCACTTTTTGCGATCCAGCAAGCTAACATATTTACTTCGTCGCGGTTAGTGCAAGCGATTAACATATCGACATCTCCACCGGGAATTACTCCTGCCTGTGCTAAAACTTGAGGGCGGGCACCGTTCCCCCTTATGACTTGTACGTCAAGTTCTTCGGCATTTTTCGCGTTAGTCTCGTTATTGTCGACTAAATAAATATCATGCTCTTCGTTCTCATCGCTTGAAAGATTTCTAGCAACATTGCGGCCTATTTCTCCGGCTCCTACAATAACAATTTTCATGATTTACGCTCCCACTTACACAAAAAATTTGCGCTAGGTTTCTTTACGCCCTCACGTAAAATTTTATAGGCGAATAAATTTTTTTGTGAATCTAATTTTGCGATTTGAATCGTAATATTTTCGCCGAGTTTTGCCCCGCTCCTGAATGATGCCGATAAATTTTTAAGCTCATAATTCATTAAGTCAATCGGGGTCGAGTCAAATATCCATCCGAAATAAACGGCGTTATTAACATGTGAGTTATAATCTAAATCGTGAAAAGTTACCTGCTTTGTGAATGTCTTAATAATTTGCGAGTCGTCAAAGTCCGGAATCTCTCGAAAATTTGAATCTATTTCCGGCGTATCATTCGTAATTATTTCAGGAAGATGTGCGGCTGCTTTTACTGCCCGGCCTGCTGCTAAGTCTAATAAAATCCAGCTGGTTTTTGCATAAATTATTAATTTGCCATTATCTGACTCGACCTGAAAGACTCTCAGAGTATTATAACCGTGCGAGGGGTCATGATAAGTCTTGATATAAAATTTTTCGTCTAAAACTGGGAGTCTCTCTATAAAATCAATCTCATAACGAGTCAAGACCCATGAATATCCCCGCGCGTTAAGTTCTGTTGCTGTTCCCTCTATGTCATCAACAGCGAGCCCGGCCGTGTCCTGAAAGTGATCAAGCAAATTTTTCAGCTTTATCGAGCCTATACAGGACGAGTCAGAAGGCATTACCTTAATTTCTCGTGAATACATGAAAATATATTAATCCTTTCAAATTAAATTAAACATGTAAATTTTTCATGTATTGTAACAGGCAATCAAGGAAAATAAAAAATTTATTCTGCTCTAAGTGCTACAATGGGATCTAAATTTGAAGCCTTCCATGCCGACCAGAATCCGAATAAGACTCCGACAAATGCAGAGAACCCCGCAGCAACTATTATTGCATTGATTGATATAATAATCGGCCAGTTTAAAAAATGTCCTATAGCGTTAGATACTCCAACACCGCCCGCGATTCCTATTGCACCGCCTAAGAGTGAAAGCACTACAGCCTCCGTTAAAAATTGCGCTCTAACATTTGAAGGCCTTGCACCTACTGCCATTCTTATGCCGATCTCGCGAGTCCTCTCAGTTACTGACACAAGCATTATATTCATTATTCCGATTCCGCCGACTAATAACGAAATTGAAGCCACCGAGCCTAAAAGAGTACTCATTATATTAGCCGTATTCGTTGCATTTTCCTGTACTTCCGTTAAATCTCTAATTTGGAAATCGTCGGGCATTCCTTCTGATAATCTGTGCCGCTGCCTTAAAATCGAAATTATTTCGTTCTGAGCTGCTTCAAGTGAGTCTTTGTCCCTTGCCTGTACGTTAACGCGCCTTACATTGTCGACTCTAGGGCCTGAACGTGATAATCTTCTTTGTACAGTTGTAACAGGAGCTAAAATAAAATCGTCTTGATCCTGCCCCCATGCATTTGCGCCCTTCTTTGTAGTCAAGCCCACGACTTTAAATGGGATACTGCGAATTCTTACTGTTTCACCGACCGGGCTTGAATATCCAAATAATTCTTTTGCTACAGTCGGACCGATTACACATACTTTTGCCGCGCTTTTTACGTCTTGATCCGTGAAGATTTCTCCCTCTGCAATTGACCAGTTTCTAACCTCTAAAATATCCTGTGTACTGCCCATTATACTAGTGTTCCAGTTTGAATTACCGTAAATAATTTGTCCGCTTGAATTAACTTCGGGAGCTGTCCGAGAAATCGCAAAACCTTCATTAGCAAGTGCATAAGAATCCGCGAGCGTTAAAGAATTCCCCGAACCTGCCGCACCCCTTGCGCCCGTCGTATTAGGCGGAGCAGGAAATACCATTATTAAATTTTGTCCGAAACCTGCTACAAACTGTTCAACTTGCTGTGCCGAGCCTTGTCCTATAGCTACCATTGTGATAACTGCTCCGACACCGATAATAATTCCCAGCATTGTAAGAAGTGAGCGAGTCCTATTTCCTAATAATGACAATAAAGCAGTCTTCAAGATTTCCATGATTAAATAATTTCACTTCCTGATAAATAATAAATAAATAAAAATTTTCTAGCTATTATAAATCACTGTTCATGTAAATTTTACGGAAAAATTTTTTTATTTGCTATAATAATCGCGATTTCAGACAAGAAATTTATTTTATGAAGGAGGAAATTTTTTAATGGAACCTGTTTATAAGTATTACAAATCGGCGTGGAAGAGCTTTTATAAAACGTGGCTGCTCATGTTATTAATTCTTGTTGCTGCGTGTGCACTGTCATTGTATACCCCGTTGAAAGAACACTCAAAATGGTTGTGGATAATCGTAGCAGTTATTGAAGTCTGCTTATTCTTATGTATGGCAGTTAAGCGCAAGACAATGCAGTTAATTTTACGCGATAATCCCGACAAGCCCGAAGATCAAGAAGTCGCATTTATCATGTATAACCCGTTCAAGCCGTTCAGCTCGGATTTTAACAAGTCTGTAGAAATAGGCCTGTCAGAAATTAAGCATATTGAAGTCGGTCAAACAATGATGCAGACGATTTTAGGAGTCGGCGATTTGATTGTTACTTCAGCAGGAACGGGCGGAGAAGAAATTATCGCGAAAAATATTCCTCATCCTAAGACAGTACGCGATGAGATTCAAGTTCACGCACGCAAATATAAGAAGCCTAACCCTACGCAAATTATCGTGGAACAACCGCAGCAATAATAAAATTTTCAGGGAGTCAAAGCGGCTCCCATTTTTATTTATTCAAGCATGATTTAAGAATTCTCATCATTTCGAGGCTCTTAAACGGTTTCGGCAAGTAATCATCAAATCCGTATGAAATATATTCAGCCCGTGCATTTGTCCCTGAGTTAGCAGTTAAAGCTATAAATTTTGTCGTCTTATCAGTATAATTTTTTGCGTGCTTTAGAGTCTCTATTCCGTCCATGCCTGGCATTTTGTGATCAAGAAATACTACATCATAGTGTTTAGCTTTTATCATGTCGAGTGCATTTTCTCCGCTCTCTGAAGTGTCAATATTTGCCTTAGAATCTTTTAACATTCCTTTAGCGACTACTAAATTTACGGGGGTATCATCGACAACTAAAATATTTGCGTTCGGCCAGACTTCAGGGCTGGAGTCCTCGTTTTCCTGTTTCTGTTTATTAGCGTTCAAATATGCCTCGTATTTATTAATCGTGAACTCTTCACCGGACGAAATTTTTTGCGGAATTGTCATAATAAATTCTGTTCCCTCACCGTAAACGCTTTTGAGTTCGATAATGCCGCTCATAATTTCTACAATGTTGCGAACGAGATTCAGGCCAAGCCCAGCCCCGGGAATATGCCGAGTCTCGATTATATTAGCGCGCTCAAAGGGTTCGAAAATATTTTGTGATTCCTCGTCTCTCATGCCGATTCCAGTATCTTTTATTGAGAATACAAGTTTTATATTATTTGCGATTCTCTCACCTGATACAGTTAAAATTATTTGTCCTTTCTCCGTGTACTTGGCCGAGTTGTCAAGTAAATTTATTAGTGCCTGCTTAAGCCTTAATGAATCCCCGTATAAATGCTCGCTTAAATCTTTATCGACATTCAATATAAATTTTAGCGCGGGTTTATTCTTGATTCGTTCAGTTGTATAAATTTCGCACTCCTTTAATAAATCCCATAAATGATAATCATTATCAAATAGTTCCATCTTCCCGGCCTCTATCTTGGAAATGTCTAAAATATTATTCACGAGATTTAATAAATATTCCCCTGATCTCTTAACGTCAAGAGCTGCATTTCTTGTCTCTGAGTCCGTTGTCTCGTTAAGAATCATTTCATTAATTCCTAAAATTGCATTCATGGGCGTTCTAATTTCGTGTGAAGTGCTTGCGAGAAAATTACTTTTTGCCCTGTTCGCAATAGTCGCTTTCTTGATTGAGTATTCTGTCCTGATTCTAGCGTCTTCAGTCTCTTGTTTAGCGATAATTAACTGTTTATAAGTCGGTGCCTCAAGATAAAAAAATGTAAAGAATAACATAAACGCCGCAATTGAATACACTAATGGGAAGTCTTGATTAAATAAATATTGAATCAAAAACGCGTCAATTAATAACAAGAATAATAAATTCATGACGAGAAACTGCCCATTGCCGTAATATTTCTGATAGATGAGCTGCAAAATAAAGCCCTCAAGTGCGAACACTACAGCAAAGCCCGGACAAAAGAAAGTATAAAGTTTCTCATCAGGCGATAAAGCAAATAACATGAAGACACTTACACATAGCATGAAAAAATTTGTGTGAGTAAAATTTTGCTTTAGAGTTCTAGTATAAGCCGCGATATAACACATTAAGCAATAAGCATTAATATTTACAAGTGAGTAAAAAAATTTGTGCGCTAAAGGACTTGCATCAAAAGCCGGGAAGAGTTCAAGAGAAGTCTCAAACACTGCCGATATAAAAGTTGACAACACAAGCAGCATAAAACGCCGGTTTATTTCATTAGTAGTAGAGAGCCGGCCAGCAAGAAAAGCCGTCAAGACAGCAAGAAATGGCAGCATTGTAATTTCTATGAACGTGTAATTAATTTCTGCAATCATAATTTCATGAAGGACTCCTTATATAATTTGCGCTGTTCATAGTATAGCATTATAAAATTTTTCAGCATGATATAATTTCAGCAGCTATTAACATTACACAAAGGGAAGGCCTGACAAAATGCTATTCTTTAACTTTGACATAGAGAGACACCTAGACAGAAAATTAACCCCTCTTAATGTGTGGTCGCTTGCATTCGGCTGTGTTATAGGTTGGAGCGCGTATGTTATGCCCGGAACAATTTTTTTAAAGAATGCCGGCCCGATTGGCACATTAATAGCTATGGAGCTTGCGACATTCACAATGCTTGTTATCTCATATAATTACAGCTACATGATAAAAAAATTTCCTATGACTGGCGGAGAATTCATTTACGCAAAAATGGCATTCGGCGAGAAACACGGATTTATTTGCGCGTGGTTCCTGAGTCTGTCATATTTAGCTGTTATTCCGTTAAATGCTACGGCTTTGAATTTGATAACTCGTGCAGTATTCGGCGATTTATTTCAATTTGGATTTCACTATACAATAGCGGGCTATGATATTTATTTCGGTGAAATGTTAATGGCTGTATCTGCATTAATAATATTTGGAGTAATTGACTCTTTCGGAGTAAATTTCACCGGGAGACTGCAAACAATTCTAGTATTTATCTTGCTGGGCGGGATTTTATTTGTCTTAGGCGGAACAATTTTCAGTCCTAAAGTAGAATCCGCAAATATTCAGCCTATGTTCCACCCGATTGACGCAAATTTTTCCAAGGGGATAATCTCGCAAATTATAGCAGTCGCAGTAACAGCCCCGATGTCGTTTATAGGATTTGACACAGTGCCTCAAATGATGGAAGAGTCAAATTTTTCACCTGACAGCACAAAAATTGTCATGGATACTAGTATTATTTGCGGAGGATTCGTATATATCGCGTTGACTTTCTTAGCATGTTCGATATTTCCGGCTGTCTATAATTCTTGGCCTGAATACGTGAATAATATCGGAAATCTCAGCGGCGTTCAAGCATTCCCGACTTTAAATGCAGCGTCTATGATAATGGGCAGGACGGGATTATTTTTCATAGTTGCGTCAGTATTTGCGGCGATGTTCACGGGGATAATAGGCTTTTATATAGCAACGAGCAGATTATTATACTCAATGGCACGCGATAAAATGATTCCTAAATGGTTCGGCCATCTCAATAGAAATAACGTCCCGACTAATGCGGCGATATTTTGCATGACAGCGGCGGGGACTGCTTCACTTTTAGGGCGGGCGATTCTCGGCTGGATTTTCGACATGGCATCAATCGGGGGCGCGATAGGTTTTGCGTATACTTCAATATCTGCGTGTAAATATGCCTTTCACGAACATAGAATCGACATAATAATATTTGGCTCGCTGGGATTCTTTTTCTCGGTATGCTTTGCGTTATTATTATTGCTGCCTATTCCGGGTCTTAATGTCTCGATCGGCAAAGAGTCTTACACGCTATTAATTTTATGGACGATTCTGGGAATAACTTTTTACACTCGGAGCAAGAAAAAATAAAGCGCAAATTATTTCACATAATCGGCATTTACAAGATTGCAGAACATATCTTCACCGTCTTTGTAACGCTCAAATCGTCCTGTTACTGTAATTTTGTCGCCCTTTTTCGGGTAATCCTGAGGATATTTGTATGAGTCCTTAAGCACAAAGTCAAAGCCTATACTGCAACATGCAGCCGCGTCAGTTATGATAACAGCAAAAAAATATCTGCCTGTATCCTGCTCGTGAACATAATCAAATGAGCCGCTGACTTTGATAATTTTCCCTGTATAAGCCTCAGGATTTGACAAAATATTAAAGACTCCCGAATAAAGCATTACATCACTAAATTTCGTTAAGTCAATATCAATTTTTCCTGCCGCAAATGAACTAGACGCAAATAATAATATAATAATCATACATAAAAATTTTTTCATGAATTAAGCACCTCCGATAAATTTTTTATAAATAAAGCACGAGTCGGCAATAAATAATTTTTTCTGTAATAATCACATGTGTTGACAAGTTTTATATTTTGCCAGCAAGTATAAATTTTTCATGACATAACCCGCGCAATAATAACCGCGTTCAATCTCTATATATTTCACAAAATTTTTTGTCAGTAAATATAAATTTTTCATGACATTACCCCGCGCAATTAAATAAATATTTCGCAAAATTTCTCATGTAATTAACGCCCGCTATATAAAATTTTTCCGGCAATATAGCATATCCCAAACGCTAAAATATCAGCAATTACTATTGTCGAGCCCACAGGAGTCCCCGCTAAAACAGAAATTATTATCCCTATGGCCGCACATATAACTGAAATAATCACCGAGAATATAATAACCGCGCGAAAACTTTTAAATATTCTCATGGCAGATAACGCAGGAAATACTATCAAAGCTGAAACGAGCAGAGAGCCCGCCAATTTCATAGCAAGGACTATGACAGCAGCCGACATCACAATCGTTAATAAATTGCATAATTGAGTGTTCACGCCTGAAGATGCCGCAAAATCTTCGTCAAAAGTTACCGCAAAAATTTTGTTATAAAATAATATAAAAGCTAAGACTACAGAAATTGACAATACAGCACACAGCCAAACTTCTTTAACAGTGAGAGTCAAAATCGACACAGAACCGAATAAAGTCGTGCAGACATCGCCCGAAAGATTTGACGACGACGAAAATATATTCATGAGCATATAACCCCCTGCGAGTGAACCAGCAGAGAGCATAGCAACAGCCGCATCGCCTTTGATAGAAGCATTTGCCCCCGTCCTCAAAAGCATGACAGCACATAAAATCGTTACTACAAGAACTACAGGCATATTAAAGCCTATATTCATAGCAGCAGCCGCAGCCAGTGCACCAAAAGCCGCATGTGAAAGTCCATCGCCTATAAATGAAAATCGCTTTAACACGAGAGTAACTCCCAATAATGACGCACAAATTGAAATCATTATCCCCATGATAAAAGCATATCTCACAAATGGGAACTGCCAATAAAGTATAAATTTCTCTATCAAGTTTTCTATTAAATTTTCTAGCATGATTTATCGAGCCTCAATAAATTTTTTGCATATTTCGCGGCCTTGTCTATATCATGAGAGATCATAATAATAGCAATTTTCTTATCGCGATTTAATTCATTCAGCAATAAATACATTTCTGAAGCTGACTCAGGGTCAAGACCTGTTATAGGCTCATCGAGTATTAAAACTTTTTGAGCTGCACACAAAGCACGCGCTAATAGGACTCTTTGCTGCTGACCTCCTGATAATTCGCGGTAACATTTGAACTCTAAATCTGAAATCTTCATTTTTTGCATGATCTCAAATGCCGCTATTTTCTCGCGTTTATTATAGAATGGCCGGAGCCCGCACCTTCCTTGAAAGCCTGATAATACAATTTCACGAACTGAAGCAGGGAAGTCCTTTTGTGATTCTTTTTGCTGGGGAAGATAGCCGATCTCGTTTTTCTTGAGTCCATCAGTAAAAATTATTCTGCCGCTTAAGGGTTTATTGAGTCCGAGAATAGTTTTTATAAGAGTGCTTTTGCCTGAACCGTTCTCGCCCATAATACATAAATAATCGCCTGATTTAACACAAAAATTTAGATTCTTTATGATTACTCGATTGTCCCAGCCTATTGACAAATTTTCACAAGTTATCATTTAATTTAGAGCCTCTTTCAGGATTTCGAGATTTTCGGCCATGATTTGCAGATAAGAGACTCTGGGATCTCCTGACTGCATAGAATTCAGGACTAAAATTTTTTGATTCTTGGCCTTAGTGCTTGCTATAACAGTGCGGGCTATGTTGTGCCTTGTACCGTCAATATCTATAACACATGGCAAATTAAACTCGTCTGTCTTCTCTGCTAAAAATTTTATGGTCTCAAAGCTCGCTTCAGTCTCAGCAGAACACCCGGAAAAAGCCGCGTAACACTTAAGCCCGTAATCATCAGCTAAATATCTAAACGGGAATCTATCAGCAAATAATAAAATTTTCCTAGCTGAGTGATTAATCATGTCAGAATATTTCTTGTCAAGCTCATCGAGTGATTTAATATAACGCGCAAGATTTTGAGAATATATTTTTTTGTGAGACGGGTCAATTTCTGAAAGTTTTGCGGCAATATGACGGCAAAGAATCCCCGCATTTCTTAGTGACAGCCATATATGCTCGTCAAGTTCGGACTCGTGCTCGTGTTCATGCTCGTGATCTTCCTGCATTCCCTCAAGTTGAGTCTCAATTTTTGCGGCATTACCTAAGATTTCAAGTAAATTAATCGCGATTTGATTCTTATTCGTAACATTTTTTAGCGCGTCTTCTACCCATTCATCAGACTCGCCGCCTATGTAAATAAAAATATCGCTCTCTGAGATTCGCACTATATCACTGACTGAAGGCTGATAATTATGTAAATCAACGCCCTTTTTCATCAACAAAGCAACGTCAACGCCGGAATCTTTCGCAATTTCTCTAGTCCAGTCATAAACCGGAAATATACTCACAGTAACGCGAATATCTGCACAAGCTGACTCGTTAAGAATCAAGACTAATAACAAGACAAAAATTTTTCTCATGATAATAATAACCTCCGTAAAATAATAAAATTTGAAAGCGTCTTATTTTCACGTGAGAATTTATCTTGAAAGTTTGACCTTGAGAGCTACCAAATCAGATCGGGGAATTTTTACCGTGTCAGAATAAATGAATCCGTCAAAAATTTCACTCACAATTAGACAAGCAATAATAATATTTATGGCAGCGAGTGATAAATTTTTTACAGCATTACAGCATAAATAAATATCAAAGCATATAGGGCAGTCATCGCCCTTGCAATCGTGATCAGATTCAAGAGCTATAAATACAACGGGATAAACTAAAGCAAGGACAAGAATACACGCAAGAATGACATATAAAATTTTTTTGCGATTCATGTTTAAAATTTGCGAGTCCTCCTTTAATTTATTTGAATATTATAACCTTTTTTGCAGAATAAATATATTTTACGCAACTTTGCATTAACTCATAAAATTATGTGTTATCGCTTTTATCAACAAATAAAAATTTATGACAGCTATATTTTACGCATAATCTCGCATTACTCATAAAATTATGTGTTATCGCCTTATTAGCAAGTAAAAATTTCATGCCAGCGATATTTTACGCAATCTTGCATTACTCATAAAATTATGTGTTATCGCTTTTATCAACAAATAAAAATTTATGACAGCTATATTTTACGCATAATCTCGCATTACTCATAAAATTATGTATTATCGCCTTATTAGCAAGTAAAA